>JAQGOX010000686.1 GCA_028293365.1 Verrucomicrobiales bacterium
TTTGACCACTCCACAAGTTTTGGTCTTGGCGAGAGTTTTGAATCTCTCTCCACCTGTCTGCACTACCATTAAATTTCTTTGTGCGTTTTTAGATTCGGCGGGTGTAAAGAGAGTGAACGGATGACGAACGATATCGAATTACTACGCCGATATTCCGCAGAAGATTCGGAAGAGGCTTTCGCTGAATTGGTGCGAAGAAATATCGATCTGGTTTATTCAACCGCGTTGCGACTGGTCTATGACGATTCCGCCCTGGCGGCCGATGTGACCCAAACGGTTTTCAGCGATCTCGCTCAAAAGTCAGCGAAGCTCGGACACCATACGTCGCTCACTGCCTGGCTTTATACAACCACCCGATTCGTTGCCTCGAAAATGCGGCGCACCGAAGCGCGCAGACGAGAACGGGAGCAAAAGGTCTATGCGATGAACCAGCTTCTGCAATCACCCGAGAGCAATCCGGATTGGGCCCAGCTCCGTCCCCTTCTTGATGGCGCCATGGAGCGACTTAGTCCCGAGGATCGTGAAGCCGTTTTATTTCGGTATTTCGAGAGGCGTTCATTGAGTGAAATCGGCGAACGCCTGGGACTGAGCGAAAATACGGCTCGAATGCGGGTGGAACGCGCTCTGGAACGGCTTCGGCTGATCCTCGCCAAGCGCGGACTCACATCCACGGGAACGGCCCTGGCCCTGGCGATCGGGCAAGGGGCGATTCAAGCCGCTCCCCAATCATTAGCGACAACCATTGCCCGCACAATCCATATCCAGGGACGAACAATCATTCCGGCCGCAAGTGCATTCCCATTCCTGTTTCTTATGAGCACGAAAACAAAAATCCTGATGGGCCTGGTCCTGTTACTCGCAGTGATCTCTCCAGCGATCGTTCGGCTCGGTAAAAATCAAAAAGCACTTTTAAATCCGATGCGCGCCGGACAGGAAAAAGGAGAGCGCACGTTAACGCAGCAAAGAGCGGGTAAGCTCCGCGAGAAAACGAATGAGCCGGCAACGGCGACCAGTGCTCCCGTTAAGGATGACAGTCTGCTTCGTTTGATTTTAGTGGCGGCAGACAGCGGAAAGGCGGTTCCGAATGTAGAAGTCAGCTATCGAGGTTGGGTCGGCGCTAAATTCAAATCAAAGAAATTCGTGGCGACCCGCGACGGTATTTGTTCCGTTGATTTTTCACCGGCTACGACCGATCTCGAATTGATTACCAGCGTGGATGGCTTTGCGGATACGCGATTGAAATGGACTCCGAAACAGGGAGCGACGATCCCGGCAACCTATACAGTTCACCTGACAAGGGCAGTCCTGATTGGAGGACTGGTGGTGGATTACGAGAACAAGCCCGTAGCCGGTGCACTGGTCGGTTTTAATCACCAACCCGATCCCGCTTCAGCGATACAGCTTGAGAATCATGAGTTCGGATGGATCGAGGTGGAGACGGGGCCCGATGGCCGCTGGCGGATCAACCGCATGGCTGAAGAAATTCTTCCCGGCATTTATGGCAGTGCAAGGCACCCGGACTATGTGGCTTCTGAGATGGCATCCGTTGAGCACGACCCCGCATTGTTGAAACAATTTCGCGCACAAACGCACGTATTTCAGCTTGGACAGGGTCTTACATTGCAGGGCCTGGTGGTTGATACGCAGGGGCAGCCCATCCGTGAGGCCAAAGTGCGCGTCGGTCGTATCAGCGAATCCGGAAATCGGGAGGCAAAGACAAAAGAAGATGGAACCTTCGTGATCGCGGGCAATAAGGCAGGACGTAATCTGGTTTCCGCCGAAGCGGATGGTTTCGCTCCGACGACTAAGAAGATCGAAATTAACGAAACCACTGATCCGGTCCGCATCGAGCTGGCCCCGGGCAAACGGCTGCGGTTGCGCGTGGTCAACAATGAGGGAATGGGAATTCCAAAGGCCCAAATTTGGTATAGCCCCTTCGAGCGTAGAACCCAGAGTTCGGCCGATTCCAACATTCCCATCCAGGTGGATTTTAGCCCCAGAACCGACGGAGAGGGAAGAGCGGTCTGGGAGAATGCGCCGGAGGGGAACCTATCGTTTTCGTTCGAAGCCTCCGGATTTATGCGCCGCGATGACGTGATTGTCCATTCCGACGACGAGGAACATAGTATCAAGCTGGATAAAGCATTGACGTTGACGGGAACGGTCCGAGATGAGAACACCGGTAAATTGATTCAAGATTTCCGGATCATTTGCGGGTGGCCTGTGGGAGCTAATGGCTCGGGGGTAAAATGGAGCACTATCGATCGCTTTTGGCTCAAATTCTCTGGAGGGGTGTATCGGCATTCGTTTGAAGAGCCGGTGGTTGGCGGCTCTTCCAAAGCGCAATTCGTTTTCAAGTTTGAAGCGGATGGCTACACACCGTTTCAAACCCGCGTTTTTGACGCGAACGAAGGAGACGCAAGCCTGGACGTAACTTTGAAGCCAGGCAGCGCACCGTTGGTAACCGTACTGAGCCCGGATGGAAAGCCGGTCATCGGAGCGGATATCGGCCTGATGGCGCCGGGGGCAGGGCTGCGACTTACGCCGGGCGGATTTTCAAAAAACTCAGCAGGCGGCGGAGCGTTGCTGAAAACCGATAAAGAAGGACGCTTTCAGTTTACGCTGGAGGAGACCATCCGACAGGTGGTTGTGGCTTCGGAACAGGGGTATGCTGCTGCCGCGCCGGAGAGTCTTGTAGCCGATCCAGTCATCCGCTTACAGCCATGGGGACGGTTGGAGGTGTCCTGCAGGCGCGGAGAAAAAGCGGTTGTCGGGCGGGAATACACGCTTGAATTTCCGGGCGAGCGGAATGAGGAAATCGGTTTTGATTTTCAAACGTTTAAACAGACCGGTGACAGCGCCGGTCGCCTCGCGTTTGAAATGGTGCCACCGGGAAAACTCAAGTTAATGCGCCTGATCCGGGAGGATCAGCCTGGAGGAGTAACCGCCTGGGGGCACGGAGACAAAACGGACGTGGAAATCAGGCCCGGTGAAACGACTCAGATCACTATTGGAGGCGCAGGATATCTCGTTCGAGGGCGTATGATTTTCCCCGGCACCCAACGACCGCTCGACTCGAAAGCGTTTGCCTCAGTGCATACCCCCTACCCCAAACCGCCGCCCGCCGAAATTCTGCAGGATAAGGAGGCTCTTATGACTTACACAAGCAGACCGGAATTTCTGGAACTTCGAAGATCAGCAAAGAATTACACAGTTGAAGTGCACGATGATGGAACCTTCATTTCCGACGATATCGCGGCGGGAACCTATTTGTTGTCCGTGGGAATCGTTTCCGCTGGGCGCGTCGCTTTCCACTTTGAGAATTCGCTCTCCATTCCGGCTGACCCAGTCACAGGTGTGATTGATCTCGGTGACATTCCGTTACGACCTGAGCGCGAGGATCATCCGTAATCCTCTAGCCGCTCACTTAATGCAAGCTAGATTCCATACTCGAATTTGAGCGGGGAATTCTCCATTACTTTTTCCAGCCAATTCATCGAAAGCGGTATGCAACCGCGGCGTATTCAACGCCTGTGGAAACGGTTCTCCCTGGTAGGCTAAACGACCGGCTTCGTCCAGAGTGATGAGTCGTGGAGATCGGCGCGAGGACATTTTTTTAGACGATGTGGATCGGCCCATTTTTCGAGGCGATGGTTACTTGGAGGAGGCGCAAGCGCTTAACCACTCTCCGAAACGGGTGGCGCCGCAAAGCTGAATCTTGTCCGGGATGAGGCTGCGCGGTCCCAACATGATGCCGAAGTAAGTGGCTTGCTCGTCGGTGATGACCCTCCGGGGGTCGCGATTCGCTATCAGGAATTGCCGGACGACTTCGTCGAGCGGGAAGGCTTCCGGGCCCGCCAGATCAATCTTGCCGTTCAGCGGTTTCGCCACGGCAATCCGGGCGATGGCCAGAGCCACGTCATCAGAAAGGATCGGTTGGATGAGCGCGGAGGGGAGTCGGACTGCTTGCCCGTCGGTCGCCGAATTAGCGATGCCGCCCACGAACTCAAAAAACTGGGTAGCGCGGACAATCGTATAAGGAATTGGAGAAGCCAGGATCAATTTCTCCTGCGCGTCCTTCGCGCGGAAAAATCCGCCGGCGAGAAGCCGATCAGTACCAACCACTGAAAGCGCGATGTGATGGCCGACACCGGCGACTGCTTCCGCTGCGAGAAGGTTGCGGGTTGAACGCTCGAAGAATTCCAACACTGCCTTGTCCTCCCACGAGGGAGAATTCGTAACGTCCACTACAACCTGGGCGCCAGTAAGCGCCGCCGCCAGCCCCACCCCGGTGACCGAGTTGATGCCCTTCGAAGGAGATGCTGCCACAACTTCATGGCCTTGTTGGCGAAGGTTGTTAACCAACTTGGCGCCGATAAGTCCAGTGCCGCCGATGACGACGATTTTCATGTTTTTACTCATTTTATTTTTTCCAGATGTTTCGCTTTTCACAACGGGAACAGCATGGACCGGTTATGGCTTTCCGGTAGCCGCCAAGTGGCTATAACAGTCATGCAGGATTTGCATGAGAGCCTTTGAAGATCTTACGCTGCTCCGCGCCTTTGTTTGCATCGTAGAATGCGGCAGCATTTCCGCCGGGGCGCGGCGCTTGAAAATTTCGCAGCCGACCTTAAGCCGGCAGTTGCGGACGCTCGAAGAATTGTGCGGCACGGCGTTGCTACAGCGGGACACCCATCAGATGAGTGTGACGGAGCAAGGGCAGCGACTGCTTGTCGACGCCAAAGCGATGCTAATCCTCGGGGAGGAAGCGGACCGCCGGTTTCACGAGAGTTACACGACGTTGAGCGGTCATCTGCGATTGTATGCGACCGTTGATCTCGGACAATGGGTGATCACTCCCCTGGTCAGCCAGTTCCTGCAGGCTAATCCCAGGGTCACAGCGGCGCTCGCTCTGAATAACCGCCCGCTGCAAATGATTCAGGAAGGTTGCGATGTCGGAATTCTGCCGGGTAAAATCACCGACGAAAGCGTGATAGCCCGGCCTGCGGGGGTAATCACTCTGCATTTGGCAGCGTTGCCCTCACTCATCAAAAACCGGCCACGGGCGAAGGTATTAGCCGATCTAAAAACGTGGCCATGGGTTTCGCTGGGAGGCTCACAATTCTGGAGTGCCAGAGAGGTGACGATTCTCGGTCGCGACGGATCCGAGCAAACGCTTCCCATCTCGCCGGTCCTAATTTCTGAAGGGGTTACGAGCGTGCGCGAGGCAGTACGGAACGGACTGGGCGTAGCTCTGCTTCCAGATTGGTTGATCAAGGGTGAGCTTGAGTCTGGAGCATTGGTGC
>JAQGOX010000714.1 GCA_028293365.1 Verrucomicrobiales bacterium
GTGGCGATGCTGGAAAAGTTGGCGCTATTAAAGATTGCGCTTTGAAGCGCGCCCGCCCGTAACAAGGCTTCTTCCGCCTGTTTGCGGGCGGTGTTGTCGGTGCCGATCAGGAGGTAACCAATAATGACTCCTTGAGCGTCGCGCAAAGCGGTAACGGAGACCACGGCCGGGAAGCGACTTCCATCCTTGCGGATGTAGGTTAACTCATAAATGTCTTCGATCCCGCGGGAGGCTTTGAAGACCAGGGCCTCGAATCCGGGCGCAATTGGAGTGCCGAGTTCAACGCTGAGCGCCTTCGCGCGTGCAATCACTTCCTGAGAATCGGATATCTCAGCAGGAGTGATCTTGTTCATCACCTCGGTGGCCGTATATCCCAGCATCCGCTCCGCGCCGACGTTAAAAATTTGAATGACGCCTTTTGCGTCTGTGGCGATGCTGGAAAAGTTGGCGCTATTAAAGATTGCGCTTTGAAGCGCGCCCGCCCGTAACAAGGCTTCTTCCGCCTGTTTGCGGGCGGTATTGTCGGTGCCGATCAGGAGGTAACCAATGATGACTCCTTGAGCGTCGCGCAAGGCGGTAACGGAGACCACAGCCGGGAAGCGACTTCCATCCTTGCGGATGTAGGTTAACTCATAAATGTCTTCGATCTCGCGGGAGGCTTTAAAGACAAGTGCCTCGAATCCGGGCGCAATTGGAGTCCCCAGTTCAACACTCAGCGCTTTGGCGCGTGCGATGACTTCCTGCGGGTCGGAAATCTCCGCGGGAGTGATGCGGTTCATCACCTCTGCGGCGGTATAACCAAGCATTCGCTCGGCGCCGACGTTAAAAATCTGGATAACGCCCCTAGCGTCCGTGGCGATACTGGAGAAGTTGGCGCTGTTGAAAATAGCGCTTTGCAAAGCCCCAGCGGTAAGTAAAGCCTCCTGCCTTTGGCCTTCCGCAGTGATGTCTATTGTCGCGCTTCCCTATTCAAGAGTTGTAAAGTCGAGTGGTTTATTAGGCATCATTCATTTCCGTTTGATTACTTCAGCCTCAGGTTCGGGCGCGGTTTCGCCGGACTTTGATTTGGGAGGAGCTTGTTCCTATTCATTCTCGAAGGCACAGTCGTCCGCCTTGAGAGAATAGACCAATACCTTAATCGCATGGAGCCGATAGCCTGCAACTATGACCTGCAGGACTGAAGTTGGGTTTATCAATGCCAGGCGGGCGCTTCTTTCTTAACTATTTCTATGTACTGGGTGAGGGCTTTCGATTGGCTCTCGCGGTGCCAGGCAATCCAGTAATCGGCTTTTGCGGCGGCCGTTAAAGGACGGAATACGACGCCGGGGTGGGGGAGTTTTTTGATTTGCTCACGCGCGAGGGTTACTCCCAACCCTTCGGCGACGAATGTCATGATACCCGATTCAAGGTCAACATCCTGCAAAATCCTTGGAGTGAAGCCCGCCTCGTTGCAGATGCCTGAAAGCCAGCTCCGCGATCCGGGATGGGTTTCTTCGGACATGGCGACGAAAAAGGATGGTTTGAGGTCTTTGGTCAGGATCTTCTTCTTTTTTGCGAGCGGATGGCCGGCAGGCAACACCACTACAACGTCATGGTGGGCGACGCACTCACAGTTTAACACGCTCGCATTCTTGTCGGCAGCCGGTGGCCGCAAGCCTACGAAGCCCAAATCGATTTTTCGTGCCTCAAGCGCGCGGAGTTGTTCAGAGGGCGACATATCAAACAAGTTCACCGCGATCTCAGGACAAACCTGATATAACGTTGCAAGAGTCGAGGGCAGGAGATCGAAATTAAATTTGAATAAGTAGCCAAGGTTCAGTTGGCCCGATTCGCCACGGCTGAACCGTTGCACGGATTTCACACTTTCAACGCTCAAAGTCACCAATCGCCGGGCATCAACAAGGAAACTGCGACCTTCCTCCGTCAAAGAAACCTGATTTTTGCTCCGGTTCAAGAGTTGTACACCCAACTCTTCCTCCAGGTTATGAATTTGTCGGGTAAGCGACGGTTGCGCGAGATGCAATCTTTCGGCCGCTCTGGTGAAATTCAATTCTTCAGCCACGGCCAGAAAGTACCGTAGATGACGTAATTCCATGCGCTCGCAGGTTAGCGTAACACGATTCCTCTCACAACACCGAAAGAACGCTCGATAGCTCAAAGGTATCAGCGCCAAAGATATGAAGTATTGGCAGGTTTATTCTTCCCAGAGGAAACTTCTTCGATGAAACTGATTATCCGGAAGGCTTCGGCGCGCTGGAAGGCTGGCGTCAGGGGCGGGTCCGGATCGGTGACGACTGACAGCGGTGTGGTTGAGCAAGCTCGATTCGAGTCCGGCATTCCAACCCGCAAAAAAGCCAGCACCAACCCTATGGAATTGATTGCAGCGGCGCTTGCGTGCAGTTTTCTGGTCGCGCTTTCAAAAGAACTCGGGAAAGTCATTAGCCCTGGGAATATTGGTGTCTCGGCAACCGTGACCATTGAACGCCTCAACGTCGGTTGGACCGTCATAAACGTTCATTTACAGGTGCTCGCGACTTTGCCAAATGTGACCCAAAGCGCATTCATCGATGCGACGATTCGAGCAAAAACAAACTGCCTGATCTCGCGTTTATTGCACACAAACATTTCGATGAATGCTAAATTGGAGAAATGGAGCATTGGTAAGGTGACAGAAAAAAATAAGGAGACTTATGTTACGAAGCATTAAGCAAATTTACGGAGACAAACTTGGCGCATCCGATGGCGACATTGGTCACGTGAAGGATGTTTATTTTGACGACCAGCGCTGGGCGGTTCGGTATATCGTGGCAGATACTGGCTCATGGATTCCAGGGCGTTTGGTGCTGATTTCACCTCATGCCGTTGGAGTTTTTCCCGAAGGTGGAAAGATCCTGCCGGTAAATTTGACACGAAATCAAATCGAAAAAAGTCCCGCGATCGAGTCCCATAAACCGTTCTCGCGTCAATTTGAGGAGGAGTACTATCGGTATTATGGGTGGCCTTATTACTGGAATGGTGACGCTTTGTGGGGTGCGAGCGGTTTTCCACTTCTTGGCGGGAGTTCGATTCAATTTTTAGAAGAACCGCCGGTCAACGCGGTTCCAAGTGATCAACGCGTTGACACACACTTGCGGAGTGCGAAAGATATCGTTGGCTACCAAATCCAAATCAAGGAGGAAATGGTCGGGCACATCACCGACTTTTTGCTAGACGATAGGAGTTGGGTCATACGCCACCTGGTTATTAACACTGGAAATCGATTTCACGGCAAAAAGGTTTTATTGCGCCCGGAGGAGGTCGTGCGGATCAGTTGGAAAGATTCCACCGTGGTCGCGAACATTGCCAGGGAAGATTTGCTTGAACGAGCTGAACACGACGAGCCTTCGCTCGAAAAGAGGTAGGCCGAATCAATTCCGGACGATCAGCCGCTCGCGTCCAAGGGAGCGAGCGGCGATGTAACAAAAAGTCCAGGGTTTTTAAAACGAGACTGCAAACCGCCGTCGATTAATCGAAGGCGTGCCCGGCGCAACAAAGCACGTCTTTGATCTTGTGCCGAACGAGTTCTTTTACTTTAGCGCGGGCGGCGGTGAGGTATTTGCGGGGATCGAATTCCTTTGGATTCTCGCTAAGCACTTTGCGCACGCCGGCGGTAAAGGCAAGGCGGAGGTCTGTATCGATGTTGACCTTGGTGCATCCAACACGACGGGCTACTTCGATGTCGGCTTCAGGAACGCCGGCGGTATCTTCACCGAGCTTGCCGCCGTATTTATTAATTTCCTGAGCCAGCTCTTTGGGTACGCTGGAGGCTCCGTGGAGTACCAAAGGATAATCTCCCATTCCGGCGTCCATGAGCGCTTTCTTAATATTCTTCAAACGTTCCAGGTCGAGGTGTTGTTCACCTTTGAACTTATAGGCTCCGTGAGAGTTGCCAATGGCGACAGCGAGTGAATCCACGCCTGTCATTTTAACAAATTTAACCGCCTCTTCGGGATGGGTATAGTGTCCACCGGCGGAATAGCCGCCTCCTTCTTCGCCTTCATCGAACTGTGCGCCGACCAATTCTCCGAGTTCTCCTTCGACCACACAGTTGTGCTTGTGGGCGTATTCCACGACCCTGCGACAGATTTCCACGTTCTTGTCAAAGGGCAGGTGGCTGCCGTCGATCATTACGCTGGTGAATCCCTCGTCGATGCATTCCTTGCAAAGTTCGAAGGAATCTCCGTGATCCAGGTGAACGGCGATCGGAATATTCGAGAGGCTCACGGCTGCTTCGATCAGTTTTTTGAGGTAGACCGGGTTCGCGTATTGCCGGGCTCCCTTGGAAATCTGCAGCATCACGGGGGCTTTTTCCTCCTCACAAGCCTCGATAATGGCTTGCAGCAGCTCCATGTTGTTCACGTTGAAAGCGCCGAGCGCGTATTTCCCCTTTAACGCTTTTGCGAAAAGGTCCTTGGTATGGGTCAATGGCATAAGTATGTCAATTCAGGTCAATTCACCCGTGACCGGGCGAATGGGGGGTTATCCTAGGATTGCGGTTTCGAAAAGAAAAACAAAAAAAGCGAGGGCTGAAGTCTTGCCGGACTAACGTCACTGGAGAATGTCAGGCAGTCAGCCGATTCCCTGCGGTTTCATTGCCTGGAGAGCGGTGAAATCTTTCAGCCATTGTTTTTCAATTGTGTTGTCCGGGCCTCCGTTTCAGGTAGTGTGGGCCAATTAAACCAATAACTCACCTTATGAAGCTGATACCCGGCTCCGGCAGCGCATTGCTCCCAATATTACTCCAATTATTGTTCTCGAATGCGAAAGCGCGATCTGCGGCAATCAGACCGCGATCGCTTTCGGTGTTGCTTGCGATTTTCACATTCATCTTGTCAGCGACGCCCGCATTTGGAGCCCAATTCGTCCTTTTTGACGTTACCTTTTCCTTCACCAAATACGACGCCGATCACTCCACACCCAGCAAGTCGCATTATTATGTGAAAGGCGACAGACTGAACCCCGCCCGCCCGCACGACTGGATTAGCCCAGTCGATTATCGAAATGGAACTGTTCACATCCGCACTGAGGTGATCGAAAAGCCAGCGGGGGATGAACCCACCACCTGGAGTATCTGCTACATTCCTAATCGAGGACAGGGGAACGGCTATGGCTGCACTGGCACCGATTTGTATCGAGCCAAAGGCGTCTATGAGAAAGACGTTTCAATGAAGTCGTTTTGGGAAAACGATGCGATTATCTGGACAGAAGGTATCAAACAGATCGACCTCGTGATGAAAGATGGCAGTGGAGGCAGCGGTCACGCGCACAAACGCACTGACTCAGAGAAGTTCTTCCCCACGAAAATGCGTTTCACAGTCGTGCAGGTTTCCGCAGGCTCAAAGTATGATCCCAGCCTGGTTCCGAATCTGGCTGTAAAAAAATCGAACGGAGCAGAAAAATAATCCGGAGTGCTGAATCAGGGCAGCCGCACTGCTTAGTTAAACGTGGAATAGTTAGGTTCGAAAAACCAAAAACGCAACTGCCGGTTCGCCAGGCGGGCAACGACAGTTTCGTCTGTATTTTCACCCGCCCACACACCTGGATTAAGGAGTAACCCTGACTGCAACCTAGGGGCTTGGCAGCGTTTTTCCAAAAAAATGCTTTTCTTGTTCCCGGGATTCATTCAAATTTCTGTCACGTTCGCCTTCTGGGGCAACGCAGGGATGCAAATCAGTTGGCTAATCCAATGCATTAACTGAAAAGAAATGTGATACCAAAGCCCAAACTTTCCCTTGCATGGGGCGAGCTTATTGGTTTAAACATCTCTGGCGCAGGAAAAGTATTTCTTATTCTGCTGGAGTTGTAGTATTAGTAAAAGTGTTGACTGAATAACCTGAGAGTGCGTTGGTGGCGATGGGCTCGAATCGGAGCCGGACCGTTATCCACGCGCTATCGCTCATTAAATGTCTGACATCTTTCCAAAATGGACGAACAAACTGCCCGGACGAATCATCGTCGGTGGTTTGCTCGTTGGCTGCGCGCTGACAGCCGGTGTGGATTATTATTTCACGCCGAAGTACACTCGCGTCGGTTATCAGCCGGTTCAGCCGATCTCATTTCCTCATTCGGTTCATGCCGACCAGCTTGGTATTGATTGTCGCTATTGCCACAATGGAGTGGAAAAGTCCTGGTATTCGAACGTGCCGCAGGCTGAGACTTGCATGAATTGCCATAAGCAGGTGCTCGCAACCGATCCTCGACTTGAATTGGTTCGGGAAAGCGCTGCCTCCGGCAAACCGATTCCCTGGGTTCAAATTCACAAACTTCCTGATTACGTCTACTTCAACCATTCGGTTCATGTGAACCGGGGGATTAGCTGCTTTCACTGCCACGGCCAGATCAATAAGATGGACGAGGTTCGGCATGATAAGTCTTTCAGCATGAGTTTCTGCCTCGAATGTCATCGTGATCCCGCGGCGAAGATTCGTCCACCCGAAGAAGTGTTTAACCTGAACTGGCAGCCTCCTGAGAATTTTGCAAAAGACAAGGGCGTCAAGTTCGTGCATGACTGGAAAGTTAACGCCTCGCAGAACTGCTCCGCCTGTCACCGATGAAAACGATTCCTCCTCCATGTCCCGAGCCGGATACGGGTCCGAAATACTGGCGCAGCCTGGACCAATTGGCTGACACGCCCGAGTTCCGCGAATGGGCGCAACGCGAATTTCCCGCTGGCGCAAGCGAACTAACCGACCCGACCTCGCGTCGTAATTTCGTCAAAATCATGTCCGCATCCTTCCTGCTCGCAGGCTTGGGTGGTGGCTGCCGTCGGCCTGTCGAAAAGATTTTGCCCTTCGGCAGGATGCCGGAGAACTACATTCACGGCGTTCCTCAGTTTTATGCCACGGCGCGTCCGACTCGATCAGGTGCCATACCACTGGTTGTAAAAGCCAGCGAGGGCCGTCCGATTAAAGTTGAAGGCAATGCGCTTCATCCTGACAGCAATGGCGGAACCGATGCGTTTACTCAGGCGTCAATTCTCAATCTTTACGACCCGGATCGCGCCACCCGTTTCACAAAGGATGGAAATGCGATTGCGCCAGAAGTTGCCGTCGATTTTCTGGACGGGTTGGGCAAGCGCTTTCAAGGATTGCGAGGGCAGGGGCTCAGCATTCTGGCGGAGTCCAAAAACTCGCCTTCCAGAGATCGACTGCTCACGCTGCTCGGCCAGCGCGCACCCCAAACCCGGTGGCATGTCTATGATCCGCTGGATCTCGACATAGAACGCCGCGTGGCGACTGCCGCACTTGGACGTTCCGTGCGTCCGTATTATCAATTTGATAAAGCATCAGTAATTCTCTCCCTGGATTCCGATTTCCTTGGCACCGAAGAAGACAGCTACCGCCACATCCGTAACTTCGCCAAAGGCCGCAAACAGACGAAATCCAGCGATCCGATGAGCCGCCTTTACGTTATCGAAAGTTTGATGACGATCACCGGCGCAAATGCCGACCACCGCTTGCGCAAAGCATCGAGCGCAATCGGGGACATCGCGGCACAATTCGCGACGGCAATCGTTGATAAAGGCCAGGTTCAGGACCAATGGATTTCGGAATGCGCCAAGGATCTTTTAGAGCATCCGGGCAAAGCTCTTGTAGTCGCTGGGCACGGGCAGCCCGCGGAAGTTCATACAATCGTTTTGGCCATCAATCAGGCGCTCGGCAGTATCGGTCAAACGTTGACGTTCACCCCTGCTTCAGAGATTCCCGAAAACAGCATTGAGGAGCTGGTTAAGGATTTGAATGCTGGCGAAGTCGATACTCTCGTCATTCTCGGTGGTAATCCGATTTACAATGCGCCTGTTGACCTCGATCTCGCCACCGCAATTCGAAAGGCGAAACAGGTAATTCGCGTTGGATATTACGAGGACGAGACTTTTAGCGCCTGTACTTGGCATTTGCCCGAAGCGCATTATCTCGAGTCATGGGGTGATGCTCGCAGCAGCGACGGAACGTTGGTCGCTATTCAACCGCTGATTGAACCGTTATTTGGCGGAATCACTGAACTGGAGGTTCTCGCGCGAATCGCTGGCAGCGCCCAGACCAAGCCATACGATGTTGCTCGCGAAACGTTTCGCGGTATTGCCGGAAATAATTTTGATGCTGCCTGGGGTAAATTCCTCCATGACGGCTTCGTAGAGAAAAGCGCGCCCCAACCGGTGGTTGCTCAGTTGAAGCCGGGCGCATTTGCCCAGGCGAAGAATGGCCTGAAAAAGGCTCCTACAAATGGCGGTCTGGAAGTCGCTTTCCGCCGGGATTATCGCGTGGATGATGGGCG
>JAQGOX010000738.1 GCA_028293365.1 Verrucomicrobiales bacterium
TCGGTTTGTGATCGGTAAACATTCCCTCGATGGCCTGGACCGCCTCGAAACTGGCGACGTGCGCAAGAAGGGGTGGCCCGATTATATCCCCGGCTGCGAATACGTTGGGAACACTGGTCTGATACCGTTCGTCGGTTTGAATGTATCCGCGCTCGGTCAGTTTGGCCGTCAGATTCTTTGGCAATAAAGCCTGGACGCCAATTGCGACAAGGCAGACTTCTGCTTCAAGCGTTTCGTTTTTCGCCCCTTCAACGCTAATCTTGACGCCGGTCGCATTGGCTTCGGCTTTGACGACTTTCGTTTTCGTTAGAACGTTAATTCCCTGCTTTCGGTAGGACTTTTCCAGCACTTGCGACGAATCGGTGTCTTCGAGTGGCAGAATGTTAGGCATCATTTCGATGAGGGTCACACGTGTGCCGAATGCATTGAAGAAGTATGCAAATTCAACGCCGATCGCGCCGGCACCAATGATAATAATGCTCTCAGGTCTTTTCTCTATTACCATCGCCTCGCGGCTGCCGATGACTGTTTTGCCGTTAAAAGGCAATCCGGGCATCGGACGCGAAACAACACCTGTGCTTAGTAAAATCTTACCAGCCTTAAGAGTTTCAGTTTTGCCGTCGGAACGTACGACCGAGACTGTGCCAGAACCTTCGAGTGCGGCTTCTCCCAAAATATAATCGACCTTGTTTTTCTTGAAGAGGTACTCCACGCCGCCCGCATTTTTGTCCGCCACCTCGCGTGAACGCTTGATGATTTTCGTCCAATCAAAACTGAGGTTATCGAATTTAAACCCGAACTCCTCGCTGCGGTGTTTCATCAAATGAAACAGTTCTGCATTTCGCAGGAGCGACTTCGTCGGAATGCATCCCCAGTTCAGGCAAGTGCCGCCGGCACGTTCTTTTTCAACGCAGACCACTTTTTTGCCAAGTTGTGCGGCGCGAATGGCAGCAACATAGCCCGCGGGCCCACCTCCGATAACGATCAAATCGTAACCCATAAAATCAAAGCAACAGCAGGACGGGATTTTCCAACAACCTTCGGAGTTCAGCCAGATATTGCGCACCAATGGCACCGTCCACAACACGATGATCGGCGCTCAATCCGATGGACATGCGATGCCCAGCGACAATTTGATCCTGCGCGTTTACCACCGGTTTCTTAACGATCGCGCCTATGGCCAAAATGATCGCCTGCGGCGGGTTGATGACTGCGGAGAAACTGTCGATTCCGTAGCTTCCAAGGTTTGAAACAGTGATCGTGCCCCCCTGGTATTCTTCAGGCTTTAGTTTCTTGGTGCGCGCGCGAGTGGCAAGGTCCTTCACCGCGTTGCTGATTTCAAACAGCGATTTCTTTTGAGCCTCGCGAATAACTGGAGTAACAAGGCCATCCTCAATAGCCACAGCCACGGAAAGATGGACATTCCCGTATTCGATCAAGGAATCACCCGCGAACGAAGCATTCACGCGCGGATTCTTAACCGCTGCGGCGACTGCTGCTTTTAGCACCAGGTCGTTGATTGAAAGCTTCCCTCCCCCATTTTTTTCCAGATGCTCATTTAGTTGCGCGCGAGTTCGCAACAATTCGGAAGCATCTATCTCAATGTTCAGATAGAAATGAGGAATTTGTGTTTTGCTCGCCAACAAACGTTCGGCGATAACTTTGCGCATGCCAGAAAGCGGTATTCGCTTTTCGGCTTGAGTGGCAGCGATCGAGGGAGCAGTCGTTTTGGAAACCGGCGCACTGCTAAATCCCTCGACATCCTTTGCAATGACCCGTCCGCCAGGTCCGGAACCTTCAATTCCGGCGATGTCGACACTTTTGGCGCCGGCGATCTTTTTTGCAAGCGGCGACGCTTTCTTCCGTTCAGCCTCAGCCCCGGAGTTTTTCGCTTCGGGTTTCACGGCTGGAACTGATTCAGGTGCGGACGGAGCTGGCTTTGTGCTTGATGCTGCCTTGGGGGCTGCAACTCCGAGCTTACCTGTCGTAGTTTCCTTTTGGCTTTCACCGGCCTTCAACAAAAGGGCCAATTTCTGACCAAGCTGAACCTTGCCACCTTCCTCGATATAGATTTCCTTGAGCGTCCCCTCTTCGAATGCTTCAAGTTCCATGACCGCTTTATCGGTTTCGATATCAGCCAGGACATCCCCGATTTCCACCGTGTCGCCGATCGCTTTGTGCCATTTTACGACCGTGCCTTCAGTCATCGTGTCGCTCAATTTCGGCATTTCTATATAAGCCATAAAGTTGGGTAGTCGCCTGAAACGAGGGTCAGGCTATGCTGAGGATTTTCTCCACGATTCGCTCGGGCGTGGGCAGTTGCAATTTTTCGAGAGGCGGACTGTAGATCGCAGGTGCGTCCAGCGCACATACCCGCAGGACCGGCGCGTCCAAATCGTCGAACGCCTTCTCTTGAATGATTGTCGCGATTTGTGCGCTCACTGCACAAAATGGCTTATTCTCGTCGACCAAGACAGCTCGATGCGTTTTCCGAACAGATTTCAAGATCGCCTCTTCATCCAGTGGTCTAATGGAGCGGAGGTCGACCACCTCGACATTGATTCCGTGTTCGGCCGCTAATATTTCGGCCGCTTTCAAACTGGTAATTACGGCACGCCCATGAGCAATGATCGAAATGTCAGTTCCGGCGCGTTTAA
>JAQGOX010000743.1 GCA_028293365.1 Verrucomicrobiales bacterium
GTAAACGCCACGGAGTCGGAAACGAGCCTTGATTTAACCGGGTTGCCACCGGTCTTTCCGGTCATCTCGGGTCGAAGTGAGGGACTATCGGATATCTCGGTTCGGAATGTGAGTGTCTCGCAAACCGCGTTCGAGGATGCGCCGGTAACAATCCAGGCAGATATTGGCAGCGCAGGATTCCAGGGCAAAAAGATCGAGACACGATTGGTTGAGCTGGCGTCCCGCCCAACCGGAACGACCAACGCTGGCGCCAGTGAGAAAATCGTGCAAACGCAAACGGGATCTCCGGATGCCAGCGGCAATGCAGTATTCAGGTTCGAAGTAAAATCGTCCGCGCGCGGTCTGGCATTTTACCGGGTCGAGTCTTCGATAGAAGGGACTAATAATCCTGAAGCAAATTCGGAAGCAACCCGTGTAAACAATCAAAGGGTGGTCGCTGTGGATCGGGGGAATGGGCCTTATCGGATCTTGTTTGTGGGTGGCCGGCCGAGCTGGGAATATAAGTTTTTGAACCGGGCATTGGCTGAAGATGACCAGGTGCAAATGGTTGCGCTGATTCGAGTGGCGAAGCGGGAGCCGAAATACAGTTTCCGGGGACGCACAGGTGAATCGAGCAATCCACTTTATCGCGGCTTTAATAAAGAGGGTGAAGAAACCGAACGCTACGATCAACCGGTGATCGTGCGTTTAAACACTCGTGATTCACTCGAACTTAAAGGGGGATTCCCCAAAACCTCCGAGGAATTGTTCGCTTATAACGCGGTGATTCTGGACGATGTCGAATCCGAGTTTTTTAGCCGGGATCAATTGATGTTGCTGCAGAAGTTTGTTTCGCAACGCGGAGGCGGATTTTTGATGCTCGGTGGACCCGATTCTTTTCGCGAAGGAAAATACGATCGCACTCCGGTGGGTGAAATGTTGCCTGTCTATTTGGATCGCGCACCGGAGATTAAGGGTCCATTTCAGTTGACGCTCAGCCGTGAGGGGATGCTTGAGCCCTGGGCACGGCTTCGCCGGACTGAAGAAGAAGAACGCGAACGGCTCGCGGCGATGCCCGGTTTTCAGGTGATGAATGCAACCCGGGAGGCGAAACCTGGAGCCACCGTGATCGCCCAGGTGCACGACACTGCGGGACACAATTTTCCGGCTCTGGTAGCGCAGCATTTTGGACGAGGTCATACGGCGGTCTTGACGATTGCGGATTTTTGGCGATGGGGATTCAAGGACGCTGAAATGCACAAAGACATGGATAAGGCCTGGCGCCAGATCGTCCGGTGGCTGGTGAGTGACGTGCCCGGGTTCGTTGAGGCCCGTTCTGAAAAGCCGGAGAGTTCGGGGGATGGTTCGGTGCAATTGAAAGTACAGGCGCGCGATAAGAAATTCGACCCAATCGATAATGGCACAGTGAATTTAACCGTGACGCCGATTGGTTTCGGCTCGGGAGAAACCAATCAACCACGGATTGTGCATCTCCAGGCGGAACCATCGCAATCAGATCCGGGCGAATACGTCGCATCGTTCCTGCCGAGGCAAAGCGGCGGCTATAAAGTTGAAGCGCAGGTGAAAGACGGCTCAGGGAATGTGGTCGGCAGCGCGGAAACCGGCTGGAGCTCGGATGACTCGGCGGATGAGTTTCGGTCGCTTACTCCAAATCGCGCGCTGGCTGAGAAAATCGCCAAACAAACAGGAGGCGAGGTGGTCAGTATGGACCAACTCGATAAGCTGGTAACTTCTTTGAGCACCCGGAAGGCTCCCGTGCTGGAGAGTTGGAGTTTTCCGATTTGGCATCAAACGAGTGTTTTATTAAGCGCGCTGCTATTGTTCGCATCGGAATGGGGAATTCGACGCTGGAAAGGACTGCCATAAACTGATGCTACACTCGTTTTTAAAACGGATGGCGCGTCTTGCGGAAACTGTTCAAACAGTTTTCACACTCCGGCGATGCGCTGCCGCCGGGCCAAAGTTGGGAGTGAAGGGTAAGCGCAGCGTCGCCTCGATTTCGGGGGTTTGCATATTTGGGATGTTCGCTTTGTTTCAAGGCATTCTGGCATGTGCTGACGAAACGAACCGCATCGTTCTAATCGTAGTGGGCGCGGAGGGAGAATCGGTCTATGGCGAACGATTTATGGCGGAGGCTACGAACTGGCAGCACGCAGCGGAGTTGGGAAAAGCGCGTTCCATACTTGTCGGCGCGGATCATGAGACGAACGAACTGACTCAGGTGCGCTCGGTTATCACCCAGGAACTGCAAAAAGCGGACGAAGAATTCTGGATCGTCCTGATCGGGCATGGAACGTTTGACGGAAAGGAAGCGAGGTTCAATTTGCGCGGTCCCGATCTCACGGCGAAGGAACTCGGCACGTTACTTCAGGCGTTCGAACGTCCTCTGATCGTTGTCGATACTGCTTCCGGAAGCGGGGCTTTCCTGCAGGCTTTGAGCGGAACGAATCGCGTGGTCATAACGGCGACACGAAGCGGCAATGAACAGAATTATGCGCGTTTCGGCGAATTCATGGCATTGGCCGTTGCAGATCCCGCGGCGGACCTTGATAAAGATGGGCAAACCTCCGTATTGGAAGCCTTTCTAAGCGCTTCCCGCAAGGCAACCGATTTTTACAAGACGGAAGGAAGGCTTGCCACGGAGCACGCGATGATTGATGACAACGGCGACCATCGCGGAACACCCGCCGATTGGTTTGCGGGAATTCGGGTGACTCGCAAATCTACGGAAAACTTCAAACCCGACGGATTTCGAGCAAACCAAATCCAATTGGTTCGCAATGCGCGCGAGGCCGCGCTCACGGTCGAGCAACGACAGCGACGGGATGAACTGGAACGAGAAATTGAAAATTTGCGAGGTCGAAAGAGGGAGATGCAGGAAGACGATTATTATCGGGAGCTGGAGAAAATCATGCTGGAACTGGGCGGAATTTATGGGGCGGCAGGAGGTAACCCATGAGTTTCCTCGCTCCGTGGTTTTTGCTCGGCGCCCTTGCGATTGGTGCTCCCATCTTATTCCATCTTATCCGCCGCAATACTCGGGAGCGTGTCCTGTTCAGCAGCCTGATGTTTCTGAGCCCATCTCCGCCGCGGCTCACGAAGCGGAAGCGCATCGAGAATATTTTGTTGCTACTGCTGAGGTGCGCGGTGATCTGTTTTGTGGCGCTTGCATTCGCGCGGCCTTATTTTCAAAAAATATTAAGCGCTGCAGGAGCTCCGAAAACCGTGCAGAAGAATGTTCTGTTGCTGGATATCAGCGCCAGCATGCGGCGCGCGGATCTTTGGAAGCAAGCGCAGGCGAAGGCTCTGTCACTTCTTAAAGAACTGAACCCCGGGGACGAAGTTGCCATCATGTCATTCGCAGGTTCGACGCGGACCGTGCTCAGTTTTGATGATTTTCGAACCACGCGGGAAATTCCGGGGGCTGTCGCTGAACGGATCGCCGTTTTGAGTCCGACCTGGGAAGCGACTCATTTGGGGGCGGCGTTAGTCGCGGCTGCGGAAAGCTTGCAGGATCGGCAGGAGAAGCTGACGAACGCAACTCCTTCCGCTCTCACAATTGTCGTGGTCAGTGATTTTCAAACCGGAGCGAAACTCGATGAACTCCAGCATTTCGAATGGCCGAAGTCCGTCCAGATTCGGGTCGAGCCCGTAAAGTCTTCGACCCGAAGTAATGCTTCCATGGAACTGGCGACTGACCCGGAGGGCTCAACGACAAATAACGGTATTCGAGTATTACTCTCAAACTCAATCAATTCGCAACGCGAGCAGTTCCGGTTGGCATGGTCGGCTCGTGGCGCATCCAATCAGGCGCAAAGTGCGATGGATATTTATTTGCCGCCGGCTCAAAAAAAAGTGGTGCTGGCTCCCGGTCGATCAAATGAAGGAGGCATCCTAAATTTGAGCGGCGATGAGGATGCGTTTGATAACGCCTTATATGTAGCGCGCAACGTTATCGATCCACGGAACGTACTTTATCTGGGAAGCGCGGCGGCAGAGGATACGCGCAAACCTTTTTACTATTTGCAGCGAGTGTTCGGTGGAGGCGGGGCCATGGCAGCTTCGGTCACACGACTGTCTCCTGGAGTCGTCCAAAACGGCGCGCTGGCTCGATCCAGCTTTGTTGTTACTGATGAAGCATTGCCCAGTTCGGCGATTGAGCCTCTGAAGGCTTTCATCAGTTCAGGCCATTCGATGTTGTTGCTCTTGAGCCAGCCAGAAATGGCAGCCAGCGTTCAGCAGCTACTTGGAAGTGGAACGATCGAATGTGCTGAAGCAAGTACAAACCGATACGCATTACTGGGTGAGATCGATTTTCAACATCCATTATTTGCGCCGTTCTCGGATCCAAGATTCAGCGATTTTTCCAAAATCCGGTTTTGGCGTCATCGCGTCTTCAAAAGTGAATCCATTCCACACGGACGGGTTCTGGCGCGTTTCGATGATGATGCACCGGCGCTGGTTGAGGCCCCACTAGGCAAGGGGGCGTTATATATTTTTGCGAGTGGATGGCAGCCGGCCGAAAGCCAGCTCGCGGTATCTTCAAAATTCGTGCCCTTGCTTTATTCGTTCCTTGATGAAAGCAGCGGCGCTAATGCGAAGATAAGCCACCAATTCGTTGTGGGACAAACGGTGCGAATACCCGATGCCCTGCAGCCAGCGAACTCAGTTCTGGTTTCGACGCCCTCCGGACAGCAGCTTTCGGTCACTAATTCCGCATTTAATGAAACCTCCGAGCCCGGAATTTACCAGGCGGTGGGGGGAACCAACCGATTTTCTTTTGCCGTGAATCTGGAACCGAGTGAAAGCCGGACCACTCCCATGGGGGAGGATGAATTGGAACGACTGGGTCTCCCCATTCGACGACTGGGTGCCAAGCCGGATTCGATTCGCCCTAAGGCGCTGGCGCAAATGCATGCGAGTGAACTGGAACAGCATCAAAAGCTTTGGCGGTGGGGATTGGTGGGAGCATTGCTCTTTCTTGCGAGCGAAGCTTTTGTGGCTGGTCGACGGCCCCAGCCTGCGCCGTGATTATCCGACCTGACGGCACTCCTGCCTTAAAAACCCTGATGGTTTTGCAGGGCTTCCCGCAAAAATAATCAGGCTGCGGCTTTAAATTGTTTTCGGGCAACCGCCCTATGGCGGCCGCACTTTGCCGCGTGGTAAAACCTTTTTTGTAAGAGTCAAAACCATTAACTGAGTGAATACTATGTCAGCAACGCCGCAAGTAATACTTTCTGTAGACGATAATGACGTCGATGGTGCTCTCCTGGAACGAGCATTTAAGCGGACCGGCGTGCCAGCCCGCCTGTTCCGCGTGAGCGAAGGTCCGCAGGCATTGGCCTATCTCTCAGGTGAAGGAATTTATTGCGACCGCGAAAACTATCCATTGCCCGATTCGGTGCTGCTCGACCTGGCCATGCCCAAGATGTCCGGTTTCGATGTCTTGAGTTGGATTCGCCAGCATCCAGTGATTAACAAAACCACGGTGTTGATTCTTACCGCATCAGACAAACCTGAAGACAAACAGACCGCTTCGAAGATTGGCGCCGACGCATATTTTGTGAAGCCGAGCAAATTTGAAGATCTCAAAAAGCTGGTGAAATCGATCGAAACCGATTGGCTGGGGATAAAAAAGACGAAGCCGGGCGTTAGCGCCAAAAAGGCTGCTCCTCAGGGA
>JAQGOX010000746.1 GCA_028293365.1 Verrucomicrobiales bacterium
CAAGTTCAGCATACACCGCCGGCACACGCACGAACGATAGTGGGCGCAGGTGCTTCTGAAAGTATTGAATGTTCTGCGCCTCCTTTAGATAATCGGTTTCCTCCAGGAAACCACGCTCCGCTTCAGAAATAATCGAATCCTCCAGATGACCTGTCATTCGCGCGAGAAACCCCGCCTTGCGCAACATCTTGAAATCGCTCTCGATCGCCTCACGAATCGCGGGATACTGAATCTTTACCGCCACTTTATCGCCGCTTCTGGTAACAGCCCAGTGCACCTGCCCCAATGAGGCAGCGGCAAAAGGCTGCTCTTCAAACGATCGGAATACCTCCTCCGGATAACGACCGAAACTGCTTTTGAACTGCGCACGCATCAGGCTTGGATGCATCGGCGGCGCCTGCATCTGCAAATTGGAAAGCTCCTCGATCACCTCAGGAGTAAAGATGTGAGTTTGCATGCTTAACGCCTGGCCCACCTTCATGATGGGTCCCCGCATGGTCTGCAATTGCTCGCGAATCTGCCTGGCGCTCTTGATCCCCATGGCCTCACGCTTTTCCAAACGTCGTTTATCGTCCAGAAACGGGCGCTGCAGTTGGTAGCTGATATAGCTGCCGGCGATGCCAACTCCGAGCTGAGCCAGGCGGGTCGCCCGGCCTGCGGGTTTGCCCTTCGTTTTCACCAGTCCCACCCCCCTTTCCTGAGAACCTGGGTGCCGAGTTTGAGCGAACGATCCAGCAAAGCCAGCGTTCTTTGCTTGCCCTGCGAACTGTCGTGCAACCAGTGCATCACAATGCCAATGTAGAAAAGCCCAACCCCATAAACGCCCAGATCGCCGACGTTCGGAATTTCCTTTCTCTCTTCGGCCGCAGCCAGAACCTCACTGATGAACTTAAGATAGCGAAGGCGAAGTTCCTGAGATTGCAGACTCAACGGACTGAGTTTGGAATGCGTTTTCAGTGATTGAAAAAAGATCGCCCCAATGAAGTCCTCATAGGGAGCGATGTATTCCAGCTGGCGGTTAATGATCGCGAATAACTGTTCAGGCAGCGGCGCCTTCTGTAGCCGAGTCTCAGAGTGAAACCATTCCACGAGGTTATCAGTCTCTTTCTCGAAGAAGAACAGAGCCAGATCCTCTTTGGTTTTGAAGTAATTGAAGAGCGTGCCCTCGGCGATGCCCGCTTTCCTGCAGATCTCCCGGGTAGTCGTCGCCTCCAGTCCTTTTTCCCGAAAAAGTCGCAGCGCCGCAGCCAGGATCTTCTGTTTCGTTTTTTCCTTATTCTGATCCCTCTTGCCCGCGCGCGGCCTGGCGGCCGTTGCTCTTTTTTGCGTTCGCTTCATAGTTTATGAGTATGCTCATTTATTTAAAGCACAAGTTCGCAGCAGTCAATAAATTAATGAGCATGCTCATGAATGAGCCATTCGCTCGTTCTGCTTTGATAGGGTCCTTCCCCTGCCCCGAGCCAGAATATTCATCAAAATCACAACAGTTCTCATTTTAGCCAAACCGGAAGCGCCGTAGGTGCGCATATTTGTAGAAACGATCCACAAACTACATCCCAGCCTCATCGGGGCGGCATAATCAGGATCCGCTCCGACAAAATGAGAATGGGTGTCAAAATCAGAGGTGCGGCTATGCAATTGCCAGGCTTAACAGTTCTGTAGCCATTGTTTAGGACGGCTGCTACGATCTAATAGAGGTAGCCACTTTGGCGTACTCTGTTGAACTGCTGCAGCGATGAATTCAAAAGAAAGGCCAATTCCCCACGAGGCCGGCTTCGGTGTTTTTGCGACGACCCATTGGACCGTAGTGCTGGACGCAGGAAAAGGTTCTTCGCCGCGCTCCGATGCGGCTCTGGCAAAATTGTGCGAAACGTATTGGTACCCGCTATACGCTTACGCGCGTCGGCAGGGAAATAGCGTGGAAGATGCAGAGGACTTAACACAGCAATTTTTCGCCCGGTTTCTTGGCAAAAATTACATAGAGAAAGCCGATCGTGATCGAGGTAAGTTTCGAACTTTTCTGCTCGGTTCGATGAAGAATTTCCTGGTGAATGAGTGGAAACACTCAGCTCGATTGAAACGAGGAGGTGGTCATTCGTTCGTTCCATTGGATCTGGACGTAGCGGAGGGCCGTTATGCGACCGAGCCGATCGCCGAAACTGATCCGGAAAACAGCTATGACAAACAATGGGCCGTTGCGTTGATCGAGCAGGTCTTCACGACTTTGCGTCGCGAGTATGCGGCACTGGAAAAAAGCGCTCTCGTGGAAGAACTCAAGCCCTTTGTTTGGGGTGAAGAAAGTTCCGCTTCATACGCTGAGATCGGCCATAAGCTGAATATGGCTGAAGGGACGGTGAAGGTGGCAGTGCATCGGCTCCGGCAGCGCTTCCGCGAACTCCTGCGCGCCGAAGTGGCGCAAACGGTTTCACGTCCAGAAGAGATCGATGGTGAACTTCGGCATTTGATCGCTGTTATCCGCTGAACCGCGATTTTATTTTGTAACCTTGGCCCATCAACGTTGTAGGAGATGGTGCAAGCCCTGCTTTTCTGTAACGATGTCTTTAATGAACTCATGCGCCCGCTGCGGAGCCGAACTGCGCGCTCAGAACGCGGGCGGCGTGTGCGTTCGCTGCTTGCTGGAAAGCGGACTCGACCAGCCCGCCATTACGCGCAGCGTTGAGGATTCCAAACAAGCTGTTGTTCCTGGCGATCCGGAAGGTCCTGCGACTGCGGAGGTGCTTCGCTACTTCGACGACTATGAACTCCTCGAAGAAATTGCCCGCGGTGGCATGGGCGTGGTCTATCGCGCGCGGCAACCGAGTCTCGAGCGCATCGTCGCGGTGAAGATGATTCTGGCGGGACAATTCGCGAGCAAGCAGATCATTCAACGCTTTCGAGGCGAGGTCACGGCAGCGGCCCTACTTCAGCACCCGAACATCGTCGCCATTCACGATGTGGGAATCCATGACGACCAGCATTACTTCTCGATGGATTACGTCGCGGGACAAAACCTCTCACAGCTCGTGGGGAACCGTCCGCTGCCGCCCGGGAAAGCCGCGCGTTACGTTAAGGTCATTGCTGAAGCCATTCATTACGCGCACGAGCAAGGCATCCTCCACCGCGATCTCAAGCCTTCTAACGTCTTGATTGATTCGGCCACGGATCAGCCGCGCATTACGGACTTCGGCCTCGCCAAACGTCTTGACGGCGAATCCACGCTCACGCTTACCGGGCAGGTGCTCGGCTCACCAAACTTCATGCCACCGGAACAAGCCAGCAACGATCGTAGCAAGGTGGGCCGGCACAGCGATGTTTATGGGCTTGGAGCGATTCTTTATTATCTACTCACAGCACGTGCGCCCTTTCAGGCCGATTCGCTCGAAGGCATCGTCACGCAGGTGTTGCAAAGCGACCCGGTCTCGCCTCGCATTCTGAACCCCAGCGTGCCGCGCGACCTCGAAACAATCTGCCTAAAATGCCTGAACAAGGAATCGAGCAAGCGTTATGCCACCGCCAGCGAATTGGCGGAAGAGTTGGGTCGTTTTCTCAGCGATGAACCGATCCAGGCTCGACCCGTCACGCCCACGGAACGCGCCTGGCGCTGGTGCCGACGGAAGCCGGCACTGGCGGGCCTCGGCGCTACATTGATGCTGGTTTTCACGGTCGGTTTTGCGGCTACCTTCTGGCAGTGGCGACATGCGGTGCGAAACGCAAAACTTGCCGAGGAGAATCGCGAGCACCTCGATCAAAACCTTTACGACTCCGACATGAGTGTGGCTCAACAATCGTGGGACAGAGGCGATCTCGGGTTGACGCTCAGTTTGCTCAAAGCACATGAGCCTCACGGGAATAAAACCGATCGACGCGGCTTTGAATGGTACTATTTCTGGAATCTTTGCAAAGGGGATCAGAGGATGATTCTCACCAACCATACGCAGGCGGTGAACTGCCTGGCCCTCTCGCCCGATGGCAAGCTCCTGGCGACTGGGTCCGTCGGGTCCATGGTGCAAATTTGGGACATGATCACCGGTAATCGAGTGAAATCGCTGCCGGAATCAAATGTCGTGTCGCTGGCATTCGCTCCCGACAGCCAAACACTGGGTGTCGGGGGAAGAGACCAGATGATTGTATGGGATATTAAAACCGGCCGAGAGGTGTTCGGCCTCAAGGAGGAGCTCGGAAATTTTCGTATTCTTTTTCCCCCCGTCGGAAAGCTGGTATTCATTGGGATAAAGGGGGGAGTCAGAAATTTCCCGGGAGGATACGCCGAGCTTTGGGATTACTCCACACGCGCACGGAAGCAGATTTTTCCCGAGTCAGGAGGCCATATAGCCCTCTCATCGGATGGCAAAAGACTCGCGACCGGCAATTCATCGGATGGCACAAGAACGGCTGCGGGCTATTCAAAAAAATTCACGAAAATCTGGGACGTGGCGACGGCAACGTTGGAAGAAATTTTGCCGACGGAAGGGGTGATCGCGATGGCGTTCTCACCTGACGGCCGCACGCTGGCGACGAGTGGTTGGAAATCAGATGTGGAGCTCTGGGATCTCGCCAGCCAAAAGATAAGCGGCTGGCTTACCAATGCCGAGCGTACCGTCTGGAATCTGGCCTATTCACCGAAAGATAATTCACTGGCCGCAGCCTGCGCCGATCAAACGATTCACCTTTTCGATTTGGAAACCCGGCAACAAACCGAACGCCTTGCAGGTCATGGCGACGAAATCATGTGCATCGCCTATTCACAGGATGGCCAAACGCTCGCCAGCGGAAGCAAAGACAAGACGGCGCGGCTTTGGAGCGTCCATCAGCAGCGGTTGGCGACAACGATCTCAAATGTGACGGGGCGGCCACGCTTTTCGCCGGGTGGGCGATGGATTGCCGCACCCCTTGGGGAATTCGCAGTAGGAGTATGGGATGCAACCACGCTCGAAATGAAGGCGATGTTCGACAACGCGGTCGATCCAGTGGCCTTTTCCGAGGACAGTCAGGCGTTATTGACGCGGGGGACGAATTATTTCTTGAGAACGTACGATTTAAATAGTCAGACCATCGTGGCGACGATTTCCAAGGGGCCTGCAGCAGAGCTCTATTCTCATGCCGCCCTTTCACCGAATCGGCAAATACTGGCGATCGGTTACGCGACGGGGGCACTTCTGTTTGCGGACGCAAAAACCGGTGTAGTGCTCACAAACATCCTTAAAGCCTATGCTGAGAACATTTTTCAAGTAGCCTTTTCCCCGGACGGAAAGTTTTTGGCGACAGCCGGTCGGGAAGTTGAGCCTGGACGCATTCCCGGCCCCAGAATTTGGGATGTGGCAACTCACAAAATGGTGGCGTTGCTTGCCGGCCACGGAGACATCATTCTATCGATTGCCTTTTCCCCAGACGGGAAGACTCTCGCGAGCTGCGGCGTCGATAATACCATTCGATTTTGGGACACAAGGGCGTGGAAGGAGATCGCATCCGCGATCAACCAAATGGAATATCTGACCTCCGTAACATTTTCTCCTGATAGACGGACCCTTGCGAGCGCCAGTGCTGACGGTTTTATTAGGCTCTGGAGCGCTACTTCACATCGTGAATTAGCTGCCTTCAAAAACCCGGACACCCAGTACATCACTTTTTCTCCTGATGGACAAAAGCTGGCGGCTTTCGGCGGGGAAAATCAGCTCCGGCTTCTGCGCGCACCCAAATCGAATACGAACTGATTCGAATCACGCGTGATCGGAGTAAATCCAGTTTTCCCTCGATTTCTCTTGATAGGTATCCGGGCCTGCAGCTCAGCTTTTTCTCAATATTCCAAATGGGTTGTAACCTATGCAACTTTTCGTTGTAGCAACAAAGCGAAAAGCCATCTCTCGCAAACCGATGATGCAGAATAAAACTACAACAAATCGAACCCGTTATCTCCACATGCGTTCTGGACTGGTTCGCCCTAAGCCTAGCGCACGAGAGGGTTTCACCCTCACTGAACTGCTGGTTGTTATCTCGATAATTGCCATTCTTGCCAGCCTCCTTCTGCCTGCCGTCTCGCGGGCGATAGCGAAGGCACAAGGCGTCCGATGCCTCTCCAATCTTAAACAACTTCAGCTTTCCTGCCTGCTGTACACTGACGATAACGATGGCCGATTACCGCCCAATAACACCACTATTATGGCCGGCAAACTAACCGGTAAACCAGGCTCATGGGTCCTCGGAAATGCCCAGAGTGACCTAAGCTCGAGCAACATCGAAAAAGGAGTAATATTTCGTTACAATGGATCGACCGCGATTTATCACTGTCCGGCAGACAAATCCACGGTGGAGGGCCATAAGGAACTTCAACGATTGCGTAGTTATTCACTCGACTGGTATCTGGGTGTCGATCCAACTGTTTATTTTTCCCCGCGAATAAAGCTTCGCTATTCGGAGATCGTGACCCCGGGGCCATCTCAGGTCTATGCCTTCATTGACGAGGATCCCTCGATCGACGATGGCACTTTTTGGTGTCCGTTCGAACATGCTCCTGACTGGGGCAACTTGCCGGCTGTCCGGCATGGGCTGGGTTCTAATTTGTCATTCGCTGACGGCCACGTGGAACATTGGCGATGGCGCTCGCCTAAAGAAATCGGCAACGTCAGCGACCAGGAAGACCTTCACCGGCTATGGCTCGCCAGTCCGTTCTCGCCCTTTCGTTCACCTAATTAGGAATTCTTTGTAACCTCTCCGCTCCTTCGTTGTAGCAACCGGTGAACAGTTAACATTTTGGGCGATTGCCCGGTAAAAAATAGAACGAAAGAAGAATTCGCATGAATAACACGTTAAATCAATTCATTGGAAAAACAGGTCTAACAAAAACTAAAGGAGTGATTCTCGCCTCTCTGGTTTTGGGAGCGGCGGCTCTGTCATTCCTTGGGGCAGTTCAAACAGTCAAGGCGAATGATGATCATCGCGGAGATTCGGATCAGGGTGCGGGTTCCGATGCTCTCCAGGGCACCTGGATTGTCCAGGTATCACTCGACCCGGCAACATTTCCGAGTCCACTTCCGCCCGGAGTGATGCTTAAGTTCACGAGACTTGAAACCTATGATGTGGGAGGCGGCGTGGTAGCATCGAATAACGGGCCCGGAGCTGGAGGTCCAGCCGGTCAGGGGAATTGGACCGCAGTCGGCCACCATCAGTTTGCAGCTACAGAGCTGCGTCTTGGCTTCACTGCGGCGAACGTCTTCACGGGCATCAGCAAGATTCGAAGCCGCCTTGCCCTCAACAAGAATGGCGATGAATTCGATGCGATCATACAGACGGATATCTACCTCCCGGACGGAACTCTCCTTCCGCTTCATCCGGCCGGAACTTCCCATGGCGTCCGCGTCCCTATCGAACCGTTGAACTGAGACTACCAGGGAACGGATCGGAAGGCCTCACCGGGTTTCTCAACTCCTCCGACTGAGAAACCCAAAATCGAACTATCAAAACAAAGCCACAAAATATGGCTTGAAGTCCTTTCTTCTCCATTAATGGCAATCAAGAAACACATGAACAACCGAATAAAACCCGCACTGATCGCAGTTTCCGCTTACTTGCTGACCTCAATTGCTGCCGGCTGGTTTTACAAAACGCACGGCTGCGCAAATGGGCGTGCCACTGCAATGTAGGTGATCACAACTTCCTCTATCATAACGATGGAAACGGGACCTTCACGAAAATCGAATCAGGAAGTCTCGTGAACGACGGCAGTTTGACCTCCGTCGATGCTGCCTGGGCAGACTACGATAACGATGGATTCATGGATGTTGTCATCGCCAACGAACGGGTTAATGGCTTGTTCCACAATAATGGAAACAGCAACCACTGGATCAACCTTAAGCTGGTGGGCACCGCATCCAACCGTTCTGCGATTGGCGCGAAAGTCAGAATCAAGGCAACGATCGCTGGCAGAGCCTTCTGGCAACGCCGTGACATAACCGGGAGTGGCAGTCTGGGGAGCCAATCGGACCTCCGGGCCAGCTTCGGCCTGGGTGACGCGACCAACATTGACACCGTACGAATCGAATGGCCTTCAGGGACAGTTCAGGAGTTGCACGACCTCGGGACGAAACAATTCCTCATCGTGACCGAACCCGCACGCTTGAAGGGCAATGTGGTCGGCGGAGTTTATGGCGTGACCTACCGATGGGATGATTCACAGACTAATGCGACCCTTGTAGCGGCGGAAGGCCTGGATGAAGATATCGATATTCAGGAGCAAGGTGAGACGCACGCGCAGGTCTGGCATTATCCGAGCCGCGCTGAGTGTTTGAAATGCCACACGCCAGCAGCCGGTTGGTCTTTGGGTTTCAATACGTGGCAGCTCAATCGGGAGTTCAATTACGGTGGAATTACCAACAACCAGATCGCCGCACTCAATCAGGCCGGTTACTTCAGCACGAACGTGACCGGCATTCAAACCCTGCGTGCGTTGGCAGCCGCCACCAACACGGCCTGGAGCCTGGAATATCGTGTTCGTTCGTACCTCGCGGCCAATTGTGCGCAATGTCATCAACCCGGCACTGACTGCCTCGCGAAGTGGGATGCGCGGATCACAACTCCGACGGCCGCCGCCGGGATCATCAATGGTCCGCTCGTGTTTCCAGCACCAGCGGATCCGAAAGGTCGCGTGGTCGTTCCAGGTTCCCTCGACCACTCAATGATGTTCTTCAATATTTCCAATTTAAAAATGCCGCCACTCGCCACCACGGTCGTGAACACTCAGGCCGTCAATTTATTGAGCGAGTGGATCACCAACGGCTTGGCCAATTACCAAAGCTTTGCTGACTGGCAGTTGGCCTTTTTCAACTCGACCGACCTTCCAACCGCTGCGCCCGATGCCGATCCCGATGGCGACGGCACTGTGAACCAATTGGAATATTTGGTCGGCAGCAATCCTTTGGTTTCTGGCGATGCCTGGAAAACCAGCATTCAACCGAACGCATCCTCAGTTCAAATCCGTTTTCCACGCCTGGCCAATCGCGCCTTCGAAGTTCAATGGTGTCCCTGGTATGGCTGGTTAGCATGGTACTGCCAGAGATACTTTCCGGCATTGTTGGCGCCGTTGTGGCGCAAGACCGTTCGGGAATGGCGCACCTTGCGATTGAGAAACAACTAATAACAGTGGTAATCGCCACAACGAGCCTTGCGTAGCCGCTTGGCAGTCTGAGAAATATACCTCTTTTGTTTCCTTGGTGTAAAAACCCATCTCCAGCGCCTCAAATGCCGGAACTCAAACACGGGGCATGCCATAACCGATCGAGTTTAGTGCCTCTCGGAATGCCTTCTCCTTATCCTCGAGCACAACCAGGCCTCGATCTCCGGTCCGTTGACAAAGCTTGCTCATCCTGGAATTGGACGCGATGAGATCTGCCACTTCCGGGGAAACGCATTCAATCATCAGCGCCCTTGCTTTAAACACGCAGGCGTTGCCGCGCTTTTGAATGTTTGCCAGAAATCCTTCCACCGTTTCCGGCAATGGCTGCGGATCGCACGCACTCAGAAAGGCTCGAAATTGCGCGACGCCAGCGCCATTCTCGACCGACTTCAGCGCCCTGGCCTCATCCAGCGACCACTGCGCCGACCCTTCACGCTCAGCAAAACTCTGAAGCAACAGCGTCTGGTCGGATGAGAGTTCCCCTTGATCGATGCGAATCCGGCCATTTGGCAGGATACTCAGGGAGACGCCCGGTTGCGCATCATGCAGCTCATAGGTCTCAGCTTTACCTAGCACAAACGCGCCGAGCGGAGTCAATCGGAAATACTTGAGACCATCATATCGGCTGAGGAAGATGAGGTCGTCGGTCCCCCATTGCTCCCGGAAATCGTTTCGGGCGCCGTCTGGATGCTCATACGCAATGTCGATGATACCGAGGGGAGCGGCATATTCGAAGAGCAGGCACAGCAGGTACCGCTCCTCCATAATGTTCCAACCACCGTATCCGTTGTAGCCAAGGCTGCCGTGCTTCGGGTCGGAAATATACAAACCCCAATGGTCACCGCTGGCCACTTGAAACTCAAATCCCGCAGCCAGTAGATATCGAGAGAACTCCCCCGTTTCAACCCAGCGTCCCACTGGGCATTCCTCCAACGCGCTGCTGATCGTGCGGCGGCGCGTCGCAGGCGAAGTGAAATTCCGCGCCTCCTTTCCATTCTGGCCCTTGATCGTGTCGATCCGGCTGAATTCGTCGATGATCCCGTTGGTCAGCCAGCTCTCCCAAAGGCCCTTAAGCGTCTGGGCGGGGCTCGCTTCGAGCGCGCTTCGCCCGCTCTTGCTCAACGAAAGCTTTTCGCCGCGCACCGCGGCCAGCTTGGCTGCTTGCAGCAGAAGCGGCCATGAGAAACCCTTCACTGCTCCTATCTCTGGATCCCATTTGTTCCTTTTTTCGATCAGCGGGAAATAATCATTCCCGCGCAGCAGTTCATCTAGCAGCACACGGGCAGCCGCGGATGGCAAGTGAGTTTTGGCGCTCACCGCGAGCTTTTCCTGTTCTGCCAATCGTAAAACTGTGCGCAAGTCATGAATCGCTTCCTGCTCGGTCATCCGCTGCAGCAGAGGTGCTTTCTCCGATTTATAAATCACTTTGTCTCCGTCCCACTCTCGCGAAGTCCGATCCCGCGGCTCACGAGTCGGAATCTCTGCCAGCGTCGTCAATTCCGTCGCGGCTGGCTCCGGAACGAAGGTCAGTAGCTTCTCACGCAAATCAGCCGGGATCGCCATCGCGGATTCGCCCGGCGCTCGGTGCAGAAATAGACGCAGCAACGTCGGTTTCTTTTGCCAACGATTGCCGTCCTGCACTTCGAGAACAGGCAACTTGCCGTACTTCGCGCGAAACGCCTCCTGGTTGAAGCTACCGTCAGGATCGTGAACCGCCTCCGCAACCGCGGATTGTTCCAGCGAACTCAAGCGGCTCCATACTTCCATTGCACCAGGACCGAGGAGGTAACGCTCAAGCGCCTCCATGACGTCAAGTTTCCGTGGCGCCTTCAGTTTGATACCTGGCACCAATGTCACAAGCTGCTTCAGATCATCCGCCGTCCGATCATCGAGCACCACGCGCAGGGACCGATCGAAATTCATTTCCGTTCTCATCGTTCGGGAAACACTGAAGCAGACCTTGAAATTGAACTCAACTGCTGTCCCGGATTTTTTTAATAAAACC
>JAQGOX010000303.1 GCA_028293365.1 Verrucomicrobiales bacterium
CTTGAACCACTCCGGTTTCCTCCTGCTGGTCGATCGCATAAAAGGCAACACCTTTGTCCCTGTACGAGTTAGCTATATCAATCAATACCGGAAGCGCTTTGACACACGGCCCGCACCAAGTGGCCCAGAAATCGAGTATGACCACATGGTTACCTTTTTCCGAGGCCAGATCGAACGTTGCTCCTTTCAGTGTTTTTAATTGAAACAAAGGCGCCGCCTTGCCCAACAAGGGGCTTGGCTCCTCTTTGGCATCGTCATCCGCGTCAGCTAAATCCAGCAAGGACGCCACTTTTTCCGCTCCAGCCGGTGGGGTAAACTGGAACGTTTCGATAGTTATCGGTGCGTTAATTTTCCAATTCGAGAAGTTCATCCGCATGAGCACCTTCATATCTTTGAACATTTCCTGCATTCCTTCTGGAACTTCCTTGCTGTCGCTCCCCAGCCTCGTCATCATGGGGGACATATCGACAACGATCCGCTTAATTAGAGGCTGATCTCCCGCTTCAGCCCATAATTCCCAACTGAAATCCGGCTGGGAAAACCGCACATGCTCCGTTGGTTTGCCATTCAATTCTTCGACTCCCAGATAGGTTCCCTGAACAACTCCCTCCATCATTTTCTCGTAAGCATTGGTCTCGAATAAGGCACCGATAAACGCCATGCTATTGCCCGGAGCAGGCCCAAATCCAGGGCCTCCAATCGATCCCGAAGCACTGATTTGGGCTGGCGAATTGGTCGTTGTATATTTCTTTACCATTGGAACATAGGTCGTCATTTGTTTTCCATCGCTAATGATATCCATTCCCATGGCTCCATCGCTCAACCGCAATGCAAATTGGCTCGGTCTCTGCACGCTGAAGATATACTTCGAGGGCAATTCCTGTTTCATCTCCTTTGCCTGCACTGTCATGATGCTATCGATATCAACTTGCGCAGTCCGTAAAGCCCCAAAATATCCGCCAATTTTCCCCGCCAACGCATCTGCTTTTGGATCAATTTGTTTGGCAGGTTCCAACTTCCCTCCGGCCAAAACTGCGGGTGCCGGACCAGCGACCGCTACGACAATGCTCGCCGTTGAAAATAACACCGTAAGAAATGTACGTAAGTATAGGGAAAAATTCATTCCAAGCCGTTCTCCCTGCCACTCTCATCGAAACGTAATCCATGTCAAGCTCGCGACACATGCGCACGGCAGGAGGCATCCGAACAAAAGGCTCCCGAAACTCGGCCGGATGAAGCTTGATTTCGATTCACGAACGCCTCAGCCTTTAATAATTCATTGGAAGCGGTCACCGATTTGCCAATCGGGTCCAATTCAATCGACGAACAATTATGAATTATTTTTCACCTCTGCGCAGCTCAACTTGCGCATTTTTATTATTTTGCGCGCTGCACCATGTTAATACCAACGGAGCCGAGCATACTGACGCAGCTCCGGGAATCTCGCCAATCGAAGCCCTGAAACGTCTGAAAACCGGCAATCAACGCTTTGTCGCGAGCAAGCTTCAACATCCGCATCAAAGCGCCGCGCGCCGGACTGAACTGGCAACCAGTCAGCACCCTTTTGCAATTGTGTTGGGCTGCGCCGATTCGCGCACCGCCCCCGAAGTGGTTTTCGACCAGGGTCTCGGCGACATTTTTGTGATTCGTGTCGCCGGTAACGTGTTAAACGACGAAACGCTCGGCAGTATTGAGTATGCTGTGGAGCATCTGGGTGCGCAGCTTATCGTCGTACTTGGGCATGAACGGTGTGGTGCCGTGAAAGCTGCCCGCGAACTGATTGCCGCCAAAGCAGAAGCACCCGGCCATATCCAATCCTTGATTAAAGCTATCCAACCCGCGGTGGAGACGACGGCCGGCGCGGACGTCGAAGCCACGGCCCGAGCCAATGTACTCAACGTGGCCCGTACTTTGCGGACCTCAGCTCCAATACTCAAAGAGATGGTCGCAGCCGGGAAGATTTCCGTTATTGGTGCGCATTACGACCTCGACACTGGCGCGGTTGCGTTCCTGAGCGATTCGCAAACCAAATAACCCTCGAATGTCTAGGCGGACGCATTTGCTTCGAACCTTCCAAGACTCAGGCGAATCAATCACCGATTTTCGTCGCACAAGGGCGTTTTAACTTTCGCGGCTCGCGATCCCTTGTATTCTCCTAACGCAAACAAATTGCCAATTGGCCTTTTATTCATATCATCCCACCACATGAGACGGTTGTTTTCAGTTGTAGCTTTGTTTTTGTCGTTGTCGTTTTTAAGTACCCGCGCGGCGGGACCAGATGACGACTATGTCGATGCCTATCAGTTAATCCAGGACGCCGACACGCTGGCCGGTGGCGGCCAGGGAGACCGCGCCAACCAGAAGTACCGGGAGGCGGAGGCAGCACTTAAAAGCATTCAGTCCAGTTATCCTAACTGGAACGCGAAGACGATCGAATTTCGTCTCCGTTACATTGAGCAACAGCTAAATCGCCCCGTTAGCCCGGTAACTTCCGCAACACCCCGTCCGAACCGGCCCGGTACGCTTCCGCGTCCTCTGCCAATGGTCAAACCCACTATTGCCACGAACTCCGAAATCCTGGCGCGAGATCAACAAATCACTAATTTGACCGAAACCATCCACCGGATGGAAGCGGACCGAAACACCCTGAATGCAAAACTCCAGGAAGCTTTGTCCGCCCAACCGGCAGCGAGCGATCCAAAGGAGCTAGCAAAAGCTGAAGATCGAATTAAAGCGTTGGAAAAGGAAAAAGAGCTTTTGCGCGTCAGTGTTGAGCAGGAACGCTCGGATCCGCTGGCCGCTCAGGTGCAAAAGCGGACTGCTGAATTCAAAGAAGAGCTCGCGCGGCGCGAGGCAGCCCTGGCGGCCGAGCGAGATGCATTTCAAAAACAAGTGAAGGCTGCGCGGGACCAATCTCGGGCCGTACCCGAAAATGACATTACAGTGTCAAATCAGGAACTGCAAAAGAAAGTAGCCTCTCTGCAACAGTCGCTCTCCGCCCTCGAAGCAGAAAAAGCAACCTTGGAAAAACAGCGACCCTCCACGCAATCGCCAGGCACCCTCCCGAGCCTTCCGAAAATCGATTCTCGCGCAACTGAATGGCAAGCGGAGCGCGATGATCTGCTCAAAAAGCTTAACGAAGCGAATCGCCAGATTGCTCAATCTAAAACACGCAAAGAGCCGCCAAACATGAGCAGTCTCACCAATCAATTGGTGCTATTGCGTTCACGGCTGGAAATATTGGAGGCCCGCAAAGTTCCCTACACACCTGAGGAACTGGCCCTTTTCAAGAAGGGCGACGAATTGGCCCTCAAAACCCCGGCGGTAAAGCCCAAAGGTTCCAAGAAATCAGTCAAAGATATTCCCGCGGGCGCCGGTCCTTTAGTCACCGAGGCGCAACGTGCCTTCGCCGCGCAACGCTTTGATGAAGCCGAAAAAAAATATGAGCAAGTGCTCAAAATGGACGAAAAAAGCGTTTTCACCCTTGGAAACCTTGCTGCCATCGAAATCCAACAGAACCGGCTCGATGCAGCGGAGAACAACCTGAACAAGGCTCTCGCAATTGAACCAACCGATGGCTACAGCCTCTCGCTCATGGGCATCGTGAAATTTGACCGTGAAAAATACGACGAAGCACTCGATTTTCTGAGCCGTGCCTCGGAAATCGACCCAAGCAACGCTGAAACTCAGAATTATCTCGGAATCACCCTAAGCCAAAAGGGGCAGCGCGCCCCCGCTGAAACGGCGTTGCGCAAAGCGATTGTTTTGCAGCCCAATTACTCTGCCGCTCATAACAACCTCGCCGTGATTTATGCGACCCAGCAACCGCCCGCTCTTGAACTTGCGCGTTATCACTACCAAAAGGCACTGAATGCGGGACATCCTAAAAACCCGCAATTGGAAGCCATGCTCGAGAAAAAGGAAGTGC
>JAQGOX010000753.1 GCA_028293365.1 Verrucomicrobiales bacterium
AGCCAGAAATGAACCCTGCCCCAGGTTTCGCTCATCATGCGCCCGGTCGCTTTCGGATACCAAAAATAGGTTCCAGCAAACATGGCGAAAATTGTGCCCGGCGCAACGAGATAGTGGAAATGCGCAATCACATAGTAAGTGTCGTGCAAATGAAGGTCCGCAAAATTAAAACCGAGGGGCAGACCGGTCAAACCTCCGATACCGAACATCGGAAGGAATGCCATGACGAAGAGCATCGGGGTATTAAAGCGAATCGAACCTCCCCAAAGTGAGATAAAGAAAACTGTTAGAATGATGACTGACGGAATCGAAATGATCATCGTCGTGGTCTGGAAGAACGTCGCGATCGCGGTTCCCATTCCGGTCAGGTACATATGATGGGCCCAAACGATGAAGGAAAGGAACCCAAGCGTCAGCACTGAGTAGACCAGCGATTTGTAACCCCAAATCGGTTTGCGGGTATTGTTGGTCAGGATCTCGCAAACGATTCCCAAGCCTGGCAGAACCAGAACGTAAACTTCGGGGTGCGCCAAAAACCAAAATAAATGCTGCCAGAGCAAAGGACTGCCACCACCGGAAATCGCGGCGGGGTGCCCGGAAACCATCAAACCAGTTGGCAGGAAGAAACTCGAACCAGCCACTTTATCCATTAACTGCATGAGTGCGGCAGCTTCCAAAGGAGGGAAAGCGAGGAGCAAAAGAAAGCCAGTGACAAACTGCGCCCAAACGAAGAACGGCAACCGCATCCAGGTCATTCCCGGCGCGCGCAATTGAATGATCGTAGCCAAAAAGTTAACAGCGCCAAGGAGTGAAGATGTGATCAGAAAAACCATCCCGATGATCCACATCGTTTGCCCATGGGTCGGTATCATGGTCGCAAGCGGTGAATACGAAGTCCAACCGGCCTGGGCCGCGCCTCCCGGCACAAAAAAACTGATCATCATGATGATTCCGCCAATCACATAGACCTGATAACTGGCCATGTTAATGCGGGGGAAGCACATATCCGGAGCGCCGATTTGGAGGGGCACCACGAAATTTCCGAAGGCTGCGAAAGCGAGCGGAACGATCGCAAGGAATACCATAATCGTTCCGTGCATCGCGCCGAATGCGTTGTACAGATCCGAACTCATCACTCCTCCGCTGGCCGCCTGTCCGAGGAATTTCTCGAGCAGAAAACCAGCCACCGGAATCGGCGTGCCCGGGTAGGCCAATTGCCAGCGCATCAGGGCCATCAACGTATAACCGATGAAAAGGAAGACAAACGCTGTGACGAGATATTGTATCCCAATCACCTTATGGTCGGTGGAGAAAACGTATTTGCGCAGGAAGCCGGGCTCCTCGTGATGATGAGCGTCGTGCGCTTCGTGATGGGTATGTGTACTGGTTGGCTGCATGGCTTTATTAGGTTCGCGGCGCGCTCGAAACGGAACTCAATTTAAAAAATTCAGGCGCGAAAGTTAACGTCCTCAAAATCTCAGTGTCAATTGTAGAAATAAATTTGTTCAATGTTGTTCAACCTTGTTCAAAGTTGTTCACTCATTTCAGTCTGTCGAAAACGAGTAAACCGAGGAGCAAAGGCAAATAAATGATCGAGACGAAAAAGAGGCGCCGGGCGCTCGGACGGTCCAACTTCCTCGAAAACTGAAAGGCGCTCCAGGCAAATGTTATTCCGAGCACCAAGGCGCCGAAAAAGTAAATCACGCCAGTCACATTAAGAACTGTAGGGGCGAGACTTACGGGCAGCAGGCCGAGACAATGGCTCAAAGCCTGACGACCGGTGCGAGCGCCGTCGGGATCCACCACTGGCAGCATGACGAAACCAGCCCGCTCGTAATCTTCACGATACATCCAGGCGATCGCGAGAAAATGCGGTAATTGCCAAAAAAACAGGATGGCAAACAGGGCCCAACCGCCGAGATCGATCTGACCGCGGGCAGCGGTCCAGCCCATCAGAGGAGGGATCGCTCCAGGTATCGCGCCAATGACTGTGTTAAGTGTGGTGATCCGCTTCAAGGGCGTGTAGACGAAGAGGTAGCTAACCCAAGTGACCGCGCCGAGCAGGCTGGTGAGTAAATTCACGGCCAGAGCCAGGTAGATTAATCCGGCTGCCGTACAGAGCCCGCCAACGATCAGGACGGTATCGGGAGTCATACGGCCGGAGGGAAGCGGTCGATCTTCAGTTCGGCGCATTCCGCGATCATGCTCGCGTTCGAGGAGCTGATTTAAAGCGGCAGCACCGCAAGCGACCAAAGCAGTCCCAAGAACCGCATGTATCATTAATGCGTAGTCGATTCCTCGCGGCGAACCGGCATAGAATCCGACGAGCGTCGTCAACACAACTAATGCCGTGAGACGCGCCTTCACCAGCTCGCTGAATAGCGCAAAATGGCTTTTTTCCGCGGGGACCGCGGCTACTTCGATCACTGGTGCAGAAACTTTCATCTAAACGGTTGCAAATCGAGCTTCGGAACGGGACACGACGGGCACAACCCGTGTAAATGACTGAATAGCTAACCGATTCAAGAGGATCCATGTCAAGCAACCAGTCAGCAGGCTCAGAGCTCCGACGAGTACGTGAGCCGTGGCGATATCGGCAGCTTTGTTGGTCAAAACGGTCGCTGCGCCAAGAGTAGCCTGCGTTAAAATCAAGCCAAACCAAAGCCATGCGAGCTTTGACACGAAATTGGGTATGCAGCCTTTTTTGGCATTCTGTTGCGCTTTGATAGCCACAGCGGCAACGGCAATTGTGATCAAAATGGCCATCAGACGATGTGCCATGTGCATCCAAATCTGTGCTCGTGTCACCGGTGCGAAGTCCCGCGCATCCGCCGTCCGTTTGTTTATTTGTAGCAACGCCGCCGAATCTGTCGCTGGCCAAAGCTGGCCGTATGCCAGAGGAAAATCAGGAACGGCAAGCCCCGCGTGTTGGTGGCGCATCGAGGCGCCCAGGGTTAGCTGCACGAAAATGAGAACGGTGGCGCATATCACTCCATTACGTATCCTTTTAACTGCGCTGGCATCCGCCGGAATCTGAGCGAAACGGGGCCAACTTCGGGAGGTAAACAAGGCGATGGCACTCACTAAAACAAAGAACATCTGAGCGAGAATCGCATGGAAGATTCCCAGTTCCTGCTTAAATTGAATCACCCGCAAACCGCCCAGAACGCCCTGAACCATAACCGCACCGAGCGCGATCGTTCCTAGCCAGCGCAGCCACCGCCGCTC
>JAQGOX010000778.1 GCA_028293365.1 Verrucomicrobiales bacterium
AGTAAATGTCCACTGGAAGCCAGCTTTTCCAAATCCCGGTAAAACCCAGCAAATCGAGCCAGCAGCTTGTTACCAGAAATGGAGGCATTACCAAACTTACAATGGCAATTGCATTTCCGAGCCGCTGCGTTAAGCCGAATGTTTGAATCAGAAAAAGGGCCGCGATCGCTCCCAGCAGCACCGCAGCCACGGTTGCTCCCCCCGCAACGAGCAAACTATTCGTGAATAACATCCACGACGTAGTCACTTCATTGAGATTGGCGGCAGGATTCATCGAAGAAAAATCCTTTTTAACTGTTCCGTGATCGGTTCGATATCCGCGACCAGGGACGGCCAGTCTGGTTGCAAGCCTGCAGAAGAAGCCGGAGAGGCTGAAGTTTCCAAGGCTCCTGTTTCCTGGAGTTGCTTCAGTATTCGCGGTTGTTGCAAAAAGTCGCGCAATTGCGAAGCAAGTGCGGCGTGAGGAGCATTGCGAATCGTGGCGATGGTGTTTGCGATCATCAAGCCGTCGTCGGAAAATGCCACGGCTTCGATGGGAAGACCGTCCGCTTTCCCAGCATAAATATCGTCCGAATCGGTCATCCCGACGAGCGCTTCCCCACGACCGACCATTTTTACCACCATGCTGTTTCCATCGACGAGAAATGGTTTATTTGCGGCCAGCGCATTGCACCAATCTTGCCAGGGTTGGTCACCGAGCTTTTGGCGCAGGGCCATGAAGTGGGTGGCGGTGGTGCCAAACAATGGGTAAGAGAGAGCCACGCGTCCTTTCCAAATAACATTGGTTAGTTCCAGGAAGGAGTGAGGCCGGTTATCGGGAGGCACCAGGTTCTGATTCACTACGATTCGACGACTGCGTAATCCGGCGCTCCTCCAGCCGTTGGATTGAGCGAAAAGTCCCTTTACGGCCAGCATCCGAGTTCGCAGTTCTTCGTTGTTCCAGAACAGGTCGCATTGCGGGTTGTCCTTTTCGGCGATCAGCCGGTTTACGAGTCCAACGGTTTTCACGGCCTCATTGTCGAATACAGGAAGGACGCGGATGCCTGTTGAGGCGGTGAAGGCGGCGAAGATTGGCTCGGCGTAGATTTGATCCTGCGATGTGTAAACGACGATGGACTTCGAATCGGCAGTGCAGCCGATGAGACAGAGGAAAGTGGCGGCGAGGAGAGAAAGAGTTGCGGTTATGTGAGATTGAAAACGAGACCAGGATTCTGGCACACCTTTCGGGGTGCTGGGATGTGGGGGATTGTGATCCGGGGGTGTCGCCGTGCTCAACCCCCGGCTATTTTCTGCGATCCCTTTCGGATCGGGTCCCGATTGCAGGAACTCTGGAATCGGGCTCATGCGGTCCTCCGATGGTAGAACCACCATTCGAAAAGGAGCATTCCAATACCGGCGGCGGCGATCCAGCGCCAGAGTTCGAGATTGGCCTGGCGATATGTGGCGGCGCCGGCTTTTGCATACTTGCCGAACTGTAATTCGGTTCGCGGGGTCGTTTCACTCTCGGACGTATCCAACAAATTCACACTGAATGCGAACTGGTTGGTGCCTGCTTTGACGTGATAGACGCCCTGCTTTTGCGTTTCTCCAAAAACCAATTCGCCACGCCGGGCGTCGATCTCACGCTTGCGGAGCTGTCCATCGGGCATGGTGATTTCCGCGACGGTGTTGGTGTTCGGCAACGCGATTCGAAATGGAGCGCCTGCGCGCACACTGAGTTGGGCAGCCTGCGCGCTTGCGGGATTGAGCCATTCGACCGCATTGGCGACAAAAATAGGAAACGAAATGCGCAGGGGCCAGGTGCTGGCGAGCGCGTCGAATCCGACCCACGCAATGCGCTGGCGGCCGAGTTCGCCCGCAATCATCAAGGGGGTTTGAGGTGAGTCCACCAGAGGCATTCCCCAATTGGGAGTTTTGATAGCAATGGTTTCGCCAATTTGGACGTTGTCGAACGATGCGAAACGAAGGAGAGGATGCGTTGCTTTCCAATCGACAATGGGCGGTCCTTCAACACGGCCAACGACCTCGAACCAGTTTGTGTTCACAACGTGAAAGGCGAGGACATTTCCGCGAGGCCAGACTAGAGGAGCCACGTTGTCGAGAACGACCAGGTCGAATTGCGGAGCGTCATCGCTCAAAGTAGCGGCTGTGCTCAATTGAACATTGGGAACGGCTTTGAGCGCCTTCTCCAGAAAACGATTACCGCCCGTGATCAGTAGGACTTTCGCTGGCTGCGGAAGGAGGCTAATGATGGAGGCGGTGTTATCGACGGCAAGATCGTCTTTGGCATTGATGCGGACATTAAAGACGCCATCCGTTTCCTGGGAAGCAATGAATACCTGCGGACTGCTTTGGTGCGCGGCCAGGGTGACTGGTTTGACTTCCAACAGTTTGTCTCCAAAACGAAGTTCCAGATCGACCTGCTGTTGATTCGTGCTGTTGTTTGCGACGGTGGCAAAGATAGCGCGCTGGGCGGCGTTTTCCGGATTAGGTCGCACCTCCAAATTAACAATTCCCAGATTGAATCCGCGCTGGCCGATTTGGTGAAAAACCAATGGAAGACCTTTATTTTCGAAATCGGTCAAAGTGCCGGTCGCGCCGTCGCTGAATAGGTGAACCTCCGGTTTAT
>JAQGOX010000783.1 GCA_028293365.1 Verrucomicrobiales bacterium
GACAGCGGTGCCAACCCCTACTAATGCCAGGTCGCCATACCTCTTTTTCGCATCTGCGATTGCAGCCAATGCATTCGGAGTCGTCATGGTGATCTCGAGAGCAACGATTCCCCCCGCCACCAGCGCATCACATATCAAAATTGCCTGTTCCGCCGATTGAGCGCGAATTACGGCGATGATCCCTGGATTCTTCAGCAGAGAAATGACTTCGTCTCGTGAGCGCATTTTATTTTGAGGCACGGTAGGCTTCGGCGAGCAAGGTAATGGGATGCACGACGCGAAGCGGCAGGCCCTCCTTCTTCGCTCCATTTACAATTTGTAAAAGACAACCGGGATTTCCCGTGGCAACGATCGGAACCTGGGTGCTCTTGATGTGCTTCAGCTTCCGGTCCAAAAGTTCGTTCGCCATTTCCGGCTGAATGATATTGTAAATGCCGGCACTCCCGCAGCACCACATGCTCTCAGGCAGTTCGGTCAAATTAAGGTTGGGAATCGCGTTGAGAATCGCGCGTGGCTGACTTGTGATCTTCTGGCCGTGGCAAAGGTGGCAGGCTTCATGATAAGTGACATTCTGAGCGGGAAGACTTCGTCCTGTCGGCGGTTTAACGCCGATTTCGGCCAGCCATTCGTGGATGTCCTTTACTTTGTGGTCCCAGGCTCGCGCACGCTCCACATAGGCCGGATCATCATGCAACAACTTCTCGTAATGTTTCAGATGGGAGCCACAACCCGCCGCATTTGTGATGATCGCATCGTATGCATCGGGTGGAAACTGGTCGAGTTGCTTGCGGGCCAGTCCTTGTGCCATTGCCCATTCGCCGTTGTGAGCATGCAGTGATCCGCAGCAATGTTGAAGGCGCGGCGTAACAACTTCGCATCCGTTTCGGGCGAGCACTTCCACAGTGTCCAGGTTTACATCGCTGAAAATTAAATCCTGTGCGCACCCCGTGAGCATTGCCACTCGATATTTTTTTTGACCGGCCGCCGGAGTGATCGCATCGATTAATTCAGCCGAAAACTTCGGCTGAATCGTCGGCGTCATCGATTCCAATTCCTGAAGCCGCTTTGGAAATAATTTGAGTATCCCGCTTTTCCGAATAAGCGCCTGCAATCCGATCCGCTGATAGAGCCGCATCCCGTACCCGATCAGGCGAAGTCGGCGTAAATCCATGAAAAGCCAGCGTAGTGTGAATTGGCGAATCAACGTCCTTTTAGGAGAATTCAGAACACCCGATTGCTCCGCCTCGGCTCGTGCGTGCTCAAACAATTCCGCGTAGTTCACGCCTGCCGGACATGCGGTCATGCAGGCCAGACACCCCAGGCAGAAATACATTTCATCGGCAAAAGTCGGAGTGGCCTCCAGTCTGCCATCCGCTATCGCGCGCATCAGCGAAATGCGGCCTCGGGGGCTGTTGCGCTCGATTTTAGTCGCGTCGTAGGTTGGGCAGGTCGGAAGGCATAAACCACAATGCATGCACTGCTGAAGCACTGAATAATCAAGGTTCTTCAGATGCGAGCCGGATTCGGGCTTTGTTTTGGTCGTGGTCATTGAGCTCAGAAGCGGCGCAAAGGTAACATCGGAAACTTACCTCGGTTACACATCGAACATTTTCCCCGGATTTAAGACGCCTCGTGGATCCAAAACTTTGCGAAGTTCGCGCAGCACGCGCATTTGGGCTTCGCCGGCAAAGGAAGGCAGGAAGCTTTTTTTGGCCATGCCGATTCCGTGTTCGCCCGTGATGGTCCCGCCCAGACGAATCGCCTCGGCAAAGATCTCTTTAAACGCCGTTTCCACACGATGCATTTCGTCGTGGTTACGCTCATCCGTCAAAAAGGTTGGGTGCAGGTTTCCATCTCCCATATGTCCGAACGTGCCGATTCGGAGCGAGTATTTTTTTGCGATTTGCTCAACGAAGCGAATCATTTTTGCCAGTTCACTTCGCGGAACTGTGGCGTCTTCCAGGATGGTGGTCGGAGCGACGCGGGCCAATGCGGAAAATGCCGAACGTCGCGCGCTTGCCAGCTTCGCGGCATCGGCATCGGTTTGCGCCACTCGCACTTCCATCGCGTGTTGTGCGCGGCAAATGGCTTCCATCTGCCCGGCTTCTTCGGCGACCACAGCCGGATGCCCGTCGGTTTCCATCAGAAGCAGGGCCTCGCAGTCCAGCGGCAAGCCGATTTTCGCGTAATCTTCGACACAGTGGATCGTGGTCCGATCGAGGAATTCCAGGGTGCAGGGAATGATTTGTGCGGCGATGATTGCCGATACCGCCTCTGCGGCGTGGTCCATTTGTGAAAATGTTGCCACCATGGTCCTTTTTGCTCTCGGTTTGGGGATAAGTCGAAGCAGGACCTTTGTAATAACGCCAAGTGTTCCTTCTGAACCAACGAAAATATCTTTCAGTGAGTAACCGGCGACATCTTTAACGCATTTATTCCCCAGCCACATGATATCACCGTTTGCCAGCACGACCTCCAGGCCCATCACGTAATTGCGCGTGACACCGTACTTAAGGCCCCTTAAGCCGCCCGAATTCTCCGCCACATTTCCGCCGATCGTGGAAATCTTCATTGAGCCAGGATCTGGAGGATAAAAAAGACTGGCGGCACTGGCAGCATCGGCAATGGCGAGTGTGGTTACACCAGGTTCCACAAGCATCGTGAGATTCGCCCGGTCAATTTCAAGGATCCGATCCATTTTGACCGTACATAGAACAACGCAATCTTTCGTCGGCAAACTTCCTCCACTCAATCCGGTGCCGGACCCGCGGGTAACGATTGCCAGGTCTCGCTCCTGCGCAAATTTGAGGATGGCCGCTATGTGGTCGGCGTTCTCGGCAAATACCACACAGCCAGGCATTTGCAACATAGCAGCAGTTCCGTCGAAAGCGTAAGGAATCAAATCCTCTTTTTTCGTGAGAACATTCAACGAACCCACTATTGCGGTGAGCCGCTCGATATCTTGGGAGGCCAGGGCCATAAAGTCGTGAGGGATAAGAAGGCCATTTCCGCCTTGATTCAAGTTTTTAAGTAGGGGTGGAAATCATCCCGGCCGAAAAGCCCTGGGAATTCCCGTTCAGCGAAACCCCGACTCTTCGTTCAAGCGCCCTTATTACCCCGTGAACAGTGGGGCCATCGGGTTGTCTGATCCCAGAGACGGGGTTATTGGTTTGTCAAAGAAGAAAGGAAGGTTATGACAATATTGTGGACTTTAATTATTGGGCTGCTTGTCGGAATTGTGGCGAAATTTCTGATGCCGGGCCGCGACCCAGGCGGTTTCATTATCACCTCGTTGTTGGGGATAGCGGGAGCCTTCCTTGCCCATGCGATAGGCCACGCCATGGGCTGGTACGCGAACAATGAGCCGGCCGGTTTTCTGGCCTCAGTGGGAGGAGCGGTCATATTGCTCGCAATCTACCGAATGGTTATCGGCAGACGCGTGCGAGCCTAAGACTAAAACCAGATATTAAAGCGTGAGGACTGTTTGGGAGGACGGTCTCGCGCTTTTTTGTTATCACCCATTCACCAAAGGCTGGCAGGATGATCAAAACGCAATTCGATCTTGAATTCCAAGGTGCTTGCTGCTACCTGTTCGCCTCATTGACTTCATTTACTAAGAAAAGAGTTTAATCTGTGGATACAGAAACAGGAGGGGATACCGCACCGCGCGAATCGACTCCGGCCCTGAAGCCGGAGGAGAACCGCGAACATGGCTCTGCCGGCCATCGCGAGGATGAAGAGCACAAGCATGCATCCCAATCCAGGGATTTGCATCGGGATGACCTGCCTGAGCGAAACCGGCATCGAGAAGCCCGCGCCGAATCATCCGTTGAAGAGCCGGTTTTCGAACGAGAATCCCGGATGGATCGCCAGTCCGACCCGGAGCGACAGAACGGTCGCGAGGATAACGAAGGGCAGGTTGAAGGCAGTGCGGCGGAGCAAG
>JAQGOX010000827.1 GCA_028293365.1 Verrucomicrobiales bacterium
ACCGATCCCGCACCGAACGCAGAAGCCGCACTGCGCAAGTATGTGGATGAGGCGTGGCCGGACCTGACGGACGTCGGTTTCTCTGAGGGCGCGTCGCGCGACCGATTGAGCTTCACGGCTGACATGAAGAAAGCGCTCTCGCAGGCAGACCTTGTCCAGGAAAACGCACCGGAGCGTGCGGACTTTAAGATGAAGCTCTACGCCGACATGGATGAGGCTACTCCGGTTGATTCACTTCTCGCCTCGAGTTCGTCGGGAATAACGCCGAGTGTTATTCAATCGAAATGCAAACACCCGGAACGTGTTGTCATCGGGCATCCTTTCAATCCTCCGCATATCGTTCCGTTAGTCGAAGTGGTCGGCGGCAGCAAGACATCACCCGAGGCCATTCAACAAGCGATGACCTTTTACGCTGCGATTGGCAAGAAGCCGATTCATTTGAAAAAGGAGCTTCCCGGGCACGTCGCCAACCGGTTCCAGGCTGCGCTCTACCGCGAGATGCTTTACCTCATCGAGCAAGGCGTGCTCAGTGTCGAAGACACGGATGCGGCCGTTTGCTATGGACCGGGCATTCGCTGGGGCGTAATGGGGCAAAGTTTGCAATGGCATCTGGGCGGTGGCGCGGGCGGAATAAAACATTTCATGGAGCACCTGATGGATCCTCTGCAGGGCATGATGAAAGCCCTTGGGACTCCCAATATCACGCTGGAGCTAAAGCAAAAAGTGATTGATGGAGTCATGCGCGAAGCGGCTGGACGCTCCGTTGAACAGCTCGCCCAAGATGAAAACCGAGTCATGATCGGACTTCTCAAGCTGCGCGTCAAGGCCGGCAACAAGGGGAAATCTTAACCTAGAAAATAGCGACATCCATTTTGGCGATGTCACGAGAATACCAATTTAATCTCAACCAAAATAAAGGAGAACTAAAATGTCAGCTACAGAAACAGCAACCGCGGTGAAACCATCCGCCGCTCCGGCCACGGCAAAAACCATAAAGCAACCAAAGCCGCTGCCAGCACCAAACAGCGACTTTTACGACCTGGCATCAACGTTGCCCGCCGAGGAAAGAGCAGTTTTGAATAAGGTGCGCGCGTTCATGGAAACCAGGGTCACGCCCATCATAACCAAGTATTGGGTCGAGGACGCCTTTCCGTTTGAACTATTGCCAGCGATCAAGGAGTTGAACATCGGCGGTGTTGCCATGGAAGGCTACGGCTGCCGTGGCGGCAGCGTGCTTCTATTCGGCCTCATTGCCATGGAAATGGCGCGCGCTGACTCGTCCATTGCGACGTTCTTCGGCGTCCACAACGGCCTCGCGATGGGCTCCATCTACCTTGGCGGTTCGGAAGAGCAAAAGCAAAAGTGGCTGCCCCCGATGGCGCGCTGGGAAAAGATAGGCTGTTTCGGCCTGACCGAACCGCTGGTTGGATCGGGAACGGCCGGTGGGCTAACGACGACGGCGAAGCGCGAGGGTAACACATGGGTTATCAACGGGCAGAAGAAGTGGATCGGCAACTCTCCCTGGTGCGACATTTCGATTATCTGGGCGCGCGACGTGGCCGACAACCAGGTCAAGGCCTTTATCATCGAGAACAAGACGACGCCCGGCTTCAAGGTCGAAAAGATTCAGAACAAGATCGCGCTCAAAGTGGTGCAGAACGGTTTGATCACGATGGAGAATTGCCGGGTGCCGGAAGAGAATCGCCTCCAGGGGGACAGCTCATTTCGTGACACCGCGCGGGTGTTGAAAATGACGCGCTATCTGGTGGCCTGGGAAGCGACGGGATGCGCGATGGGCGCGTACGAAAATGCGCTCAAGTATTGCCAGGAGCGTTTGCAGTTTGGGAAACCGATTGGTTCGTTCCAGATGGTGCAAGACCTCCTCGCCAAAATGATCGCCAACATCACAGCGTCACAGTGCTTGATCGTTCGCATGGCACAATTGCAGGCCGAGGGCAAGCTCAGCGACGCACATGCGGCGCTCGCGAAAGCGTTCACCACAGCCAAGTGCCGCGAAACCGTCGCATGGGCACGGGAGCTGTTAGGGGGGAACGGCATCGCTGCCGAGTATAATGTGGGCCGTTTCTTCACCGACGCCGAGGCACTCTATTCCTACGAAGGAACGTATCAGATGCAAAATCTGATTATCGGAAAAGCCGTCACGGGGTTCAGCGCTTTCGTGTGACGCGCCGCCTTCGTTCACAAAAAAACACGCCCAAAACGTAAACTTAAAGACAGCAAAGAATTTTATGAGCCTAGCTACAACCACAGGAGCGCCGACAGGATTGACGCTCGAGAATGTCCTGTATGAGAAAAAGGGCGCCATCGCCTACGTCACGCTAAATCGCCCCAAGGTGCTCAACGCGTTAAACACTAGAACCTGGGAGGATTTGCGGACGGCGTTCGAGACGGCGAGGGACGATGAAGAAGTACGCGGCGTCATCCTGACGGGAGCAGGTGACAAAGCATTCATTGCGGGCGCGGATATCAACGAACTGGCTCATCTCACCGCCGTGGAAGGCGAAGAGTCGAGCAGCTTCGGGCAAGGAGTCCTTAACGTCGTGGAAAATCTCGGCAAGCCGGTAATCGCAGCCATCAATGGCTTTGCGCTCGGCGGTGGCTGCGAAACGGCCATGGCCTGCACTATCAGGATCGCTTCCGAAACCGCGAAGTTTGGCCAGCCGGAAGTGAAATTGGGAGTCCTTCCGGGTGGCGGCGGAACGCAGCGGCTTCCGCGACTGATCGGCAAGGGCCGCGCATTGCAACTCATTCTCACCGGAGAAATGATCGGCGCACAGGAGGCTTATCGCATCGGATTGGTCAACGAAGTCGTTCCTGCCGCCAATGTAATCCCTCGCGCAGAGACAATTCTGAAACAGATTTTCTCCAACGCGCCGATCGCCGTGAAGTACTCGCTC
>JAQGOX010000833.1 GCA_028293365.1 Verrucomicrobiales bacterium
TTATCGGATCCTGAATTGATCACCAAAGGCGCCGAAAAGTTCGGGAGTCAATGCATCGTGGTTTCGATCGATGCCAAAAAGGTCTCTCCCGACCGCTGGGAAGTTTTTTCGCATGGCGGTCGAAAGCCGACGGGCCTCGAAGTAGTGGAATGGGCAAAACGAGCCGTTAAACTGGGCGCCGGTGAAATTGTGCTTAACAGCATCGACGCGGACGGAACCAAAGCGGGCTTCGACCTTGTCATCACGAAACGGGTCAGTGAAGCGGTCGGAGTGCCTGTCGTCGCCAGCGGCGGCGCCGGAAAGCTCGAGCATATGGCAGCCGTTCTGCTCGAAGGGCGGGCCGATGCGGTGCTTGCGGCGAGCATTTTTCATTTCGGAGAATTGACGGTTTCCCAAGTGAAATCCTACCTCGCAGAACAAAAAATACCGGTGCGCCTGTGAGTGCGGCGAGCATGGATCGATATTTACCAATCCTGCTGTTGACGGGCTCCAACGTTTTCATGACGTTCGCGTGGTACGGGCATCTGAAGCACAAAGATGCGCCGCTCTGGGTGGTGATTCTGACAAGCTGGGGAATCGCCTTCTTTGAATATGTATTGATGGTGCCGGCCAATCGGATTGGTAGCAATCAATACACTGTAACCCAACTGAAGATTATCCAAGAGGTCATTACCCTCACTGTCTTCAGTGGCTTCGCAGTGATGTACGTGGGAGAAAAGTTGCGCTGGAATAATTTCGCGGCGTTCCTCTGCATTCTGGCCGCGGTTGCGTTTACGTTTTTGCCAAAGAGGTAATTTGGAAGTTATGAGTATTTTCGAGAAATTAAAGTTCAACGCAGACGGTTTGGTCCCTGCGATTGTCCAGGAAGCATCGAGCGGCCGGGTTTTAATGATGGCTTGGATGAACGAAGCTTCGATCAAAAAAACCCTGGAGACTGGCAAAACGCATTTTTGGAGCCGTTCACGCAAGAAATTCTGGATGAAAGGCGAAGAAAGCGGGCACACCCAGACCGTCAAAGATCTCGCCTTTGATTGCGATGGGGACACTCTCCTGATTCAAGTGGATCAGATCGGAGCCGCGTGCCACGAGGGCTACAAATCCTGCTTTTTCCGATCGGTTGAGAAAAAAGGCGATTCGTTCGCAGTTACTGAAAAGCAATTGCAAACACCCGAGCAGATTTACGGAACGAAATAAATGGAAAATGAGTTCGTTCCATTTGGCAGCAGGTTTTATCAGATATTGCTTTTTTTACTCCTGTTCTCTCGGGGAATGGATTTTCTAAGCACCTGGATTGCAACTCCCAATCTCGTTCTGGAAGCGAATCCCCTCGCGAAAAAAATGGGATGGAAATTCGGCATTCTGCTCAACCTCGTTATCTCGGCGCTTTTTGCCAGATGGCCATTGCCTGCGATTGTGATCATTACAACGAGTGTGCTGGTCGCGGCACGCAATTTGCAATCTGCCTGGCTGATGCGTTCCCTCGGAGAATCAGCCTATCGGGTTTGGATGGCGGAACGCCTTGCCACCGTTGATTTGCGACTCTACCTGCTATGTTTGTTTGGCCAGACTGCTCTGACTGCCGCCGTTGGTCTGGCTTTGATGTATTTTAGCCAGATGCGGTTAATCCCATTCGCAATCGGAATGGGGATCATCACCTATTCCTTCGCGGTGACGGTTTACACGCTTCTTTCGGTGTGGCGTTTGCGGAGGAGAACCGTTTAGAATGGTCAGACGCGTATGTATTCACCCACGCAAGACGAATTCGCAAAACTGGCGGAAAAGGGCAACCTGATCCCGGTCACACGGCGTTTGCTCGCCGACTTCGAGACACCGCTCTCCGCATATCAAAAAATCCGCGGTCAGGGGGAATCATTCCTGTTCGAATCAGTCGAAGGGGGCGAACACCTCGGGCGTTATTCGTTCGTCGGGTGCAATCCTCGCGCCATCATCCGGCAAATCGGAACACGGATCGAATACATCGAAAATGGAAAGGTGATTGAAGCCTATTCCACGATGGGATCGGAATCCACCGGCGAAAAAAAGGTTCGGGACGGTTTGGAGGTCATCGAAACGATCCTGAAGAAATATCAACCGGTCACGCTGCCGCAGTTGCCGCGTTTCACGGGCGGCGCGGTCGGCTTTATCGGGTATGAATTCATTCATGACGTCGAGAGCGTAGTTCCACGGCCGAGCCGGAATGATTTGGGCACACCGACGATCTATTTTTTAATCGCGGACGAATTACTCATTTTCGATCGCGTTTCCCAAACTCTAACAATTTTAGTCAATGCCATCATTGAAGAGAATGTAAGTGTCGCGGATGCCTATGAAAATGCAGTTGGCGAAATTGAGCGCCTGATGAGCCTGCTGGAACAACCATCGCAAAACGCTTCAGTGACGATTCCTGCAGACATTACCCCCGTGCCGTTTGAATCCAATGTGCCAAAAGAAAAGTTTCTCGCGAACGTTGCGAAAGCCAAAGAATATATCACTGCGGGAGATATCATTCAGGTCGTCGGATCCCAACGGTTCAGCACTCCGGTAAAAGCAGCTCCCCTCGACATCTACCGGGCGGCCCGATCGATTAACCCCTCGCCATACATGTTTCTTCTCGAGCTCGAAGGTTTCGCGCTCGTAGGGGCATCACCGGAAATTCATGTTCGTTGTGAAGAAAGGCATGTGGAGATTCGCCCCATCGCCGGCACCCGTCCGCGCGGAAAAACCGCTGAAGCCGATGCGGCGAATGAATTGGAATTGCTGGCGGATCCAAAGGAACGCGCCGAACATGTAATGCTGGTAGATCTGGCTCGGAATGACCTGGGACGCGTCTGCGAGTTTGGTTCGGTGCATGTGAAAGATTTAATGACGATCGAGCGTTATAGTCATGTAATGCACATTGTATCCCAGGTAGAAGGGCGGCTGGCCGGTGACAGGACGACATATGATTTGATGCGGGCAACTTTTCCCGCCGGAACGCTGTCCGGCGCTCCCAAGATTCGCGCGATGCAAATTATCGCCGAACTCGAGCAGACCCAGCGCGGGCCCTACGGCGGTTGCGTCGGCTATTTCTCGTTCAACGGGAACCTCGATTGCTGCATTACTATTCGAACAGCCCTGGTCAAAAACGGAATGGCCTACGTCCAGGCCGGAGGCGGATGGGTGAATGACTCTAATCCTGAATCGGAACTGCAAGAGACCGTAAATAAAGCCAAGGCGATGCTAAAAGCGATTGCCCTGGCGGAAACATTTCACGCGGTGCCACATCTTTGACTAAGATACCGTTCGAGGTTATACAACTCGAATGATTCGCCTTGAGGTTCTCCTTTTATCCTTCCTTCTCGGCAGTGCTCTATCTCTTTTTGCAGGACCTTATGCGCCAGGCCCGAATGATCCTTACTTTGAATATCAATGGAATCTCGAGGATCGATCAACCAACGGAGATCGCAGAGGCATCGACCTAAACATCCGGGAGGCATGGTCGATGAGTCGCGGCGCGGGCGTCGTCATTGCAATCGTGGATAATGGAGTTGATTTGGCACATCGGGACCTTCGTTCGCAGGCTGAGCCCTCTCTGAATTTCAATTTCGCCCTGCACACCGCGGAGGGTGGTCCCTTAACCGACAGTGATAACCATGGCACCTCGGTGGCGGGAATGGCGGTGGCGACGGCTAACAATGGGATTGGAATTACCGGTGTCGCGCCGGAAGCGCACTTTGCGAGTTGGTATATTTATAATACAAACAAAAGCGGCGCTGGCTTCGTGGGTCCCGATCAACTGGCCGAAATGTTTCAGTTTGAGTCCAATCGGGTCGCGATTCAAAACCACAGTTGGGTGATCAACAATACCCTGCGCACCGTCGGACCAAGCCCTCAGGAACGCGCCGCCATTTCAAATGCAATCACGTTCGGAAGAGAAGGAAAGGGGGTAATTATGGTTCGGGCCGCCGGTAATGATCGTTTCGATGTACGGAATGCTAACGACGACGCCTATAGTTCGGATCCTCGAGTCATCACCGTGGCAGCAATCGGATCCGGCGGAAAGGTGGCGAATTACAGCAACCCGGGCGCTCCGATTCTGGTTTCAGCGCCTTCGGGTGGCAATGA
>JAQGOX010000849.1 GCA_028293365.1 Verrucomicrobiales bacterium
CAGGTAATCAAAATCCTTTTCGGTCAAACCAGCGAGCCGCTCGCTTACATTAACATTCTCGTTTCACCACAGGATTACACCACCCAGGATCTGGCCATCGACCAATTCCTGACAGAACATGGTGTCCCACTCAGCCAGGCGCGCGCCCTTCAGCGCTACAACCGTGTCCCCGTCGAACCGAATGAGCCTATTCTCGAAAGATCCGGGAATAGAGCAGGGGATGTTGTCGCGGCTTCTCTTCGAAGAACGTCGAAATTGAACGGCATGCCCCGGCTCACTCAATATGAACCTGCCCCGGCTAAAAGCTTAATCAATGATCGCAATTTCAATCCTGATTGGAATGAATAAGACACGCACCGAACATGGAGGCAGACATGCGAAAACGCTCCCATTTGACAATTTAACGCAATGCACAAATTGACACCTTTTCGCCACGCCACTATAAACGGTCGTTCGAGGAAACAGATTAACAACGAAGCATTTTAACATTTTATGGCTATCCCAGTCGGCTCCAAAGCACCTGATTTCACGCTCAAATCAAAAACCGCGACCGGTCTCGTCGATGTTTGTTTGAGTAATAACATCGGCAAGAAAAACACGGTCATTTTGTTTTTCCCCCTCGCGTTTACGGGTGTTTGCACGACTGAAATGTGCGATATCACAGCGGGTCTTTCCCAGTATTCGGACATGAACGCGGATGTAATCGCGATCAGTGTGGACAGCCCCTTTGCGCAGGAAGCCTGGGCTCAAAAAGAGAAAATAAGCGTCAAATTGGCCAGTGATTTGAACAAGAAAACGGCTGAGGCCTATGGAACGCTGCTTCCAGACCTGATTGGTCTCGGCGCGGTGAGCGCGCGCGCAGCTTTCGTGATCGATAAAAACGGAATCGTTCAATATAGCGAACAAACCCCAACCCCGAAGGATTTGCCTAACTTCACCGCAGTCAAGGAAACCCTGGCTCGGTTGAAGTAATGTTTTTTTCCAACGGCGAATTCGTTCGCGGTTGTGAGACAATGGACTGCCCGCGCAGTCCGAGTGTATTCTTTTTATGAATCAAGCTGATAATCTTTTTGGCGCACTGCAAACATTCAAAACCGGCAGCGGCGCGCCTGGCCAATTCTATTCTCTGCCCGCGCTTGAAAAGGCGGGTCTGGGCAAGATTTCGCAATTGCCCGTTTGCATCCGCATTGTACTCGAATCGGTTTTGCGGAATTGTGACGGAAAGAAAGTAGCCGAAGAAGATGTCCGCGCCCTGGCTGGATGGAAGCCCGTCGCGAACCGCACGGATGAAATCCCTTTCGTTGTAGCCCGAATCGTCCTTCAGGACTTTACCGGCGTGCCACTACTGGTTGATTTGGCGGCCATGCGTTCCGCCGCGGCGGCGCTTGGAAAAAATCCTAAAATTATCGAGCCATTGGTTCCGGTCGATTTGGTGGTGGACCATTCCGTTCAGGTCGATTTCGCCAACTCAAAAGACGCGTTGCAACTCAACATGCAGATGGAGTTCAAACGCAACCAGACCCGCTACCAGTTTCTGAAATGGGGAATGCAGGCTTTCGACAGTTTCAAAGTGGTTCCACCAGGGATTGGCATCGTTCATCAGGTCAATCTGGAATATCTCGCCAAAGGTGTGATCGAGAAAAACGGGGTTTACTATCCGGACACGCTGGTCGGAACCGATTCCCACACTACGATGATCAACGGTTTGGGGATCGTCGGTTGGGGAGTGGGCGGCATTGAAGCCGAGGCCGGAATGCTGGGCCAGCCGGTTTATTTCCTTACTCCCGATGTAGTGGGCGTGCATTTAACCGGTGCGTTGCGTGAAGGGGTGACAGCGACTGATCTGGCGTTGACGCTGACGCAGTTGCTGCGCAAGGCGAAAGTCGTCGGCAAGTTCGTGGAATACTATGGTAGCGGCGCGTCCGCGCTGCCCGTAGTCGATAGGGCTACTATTGCCAATATGGCTCCGGAATATGGGGCGACGATGGGTTTCTTCCCGATTGATGAAGAAACCTGCCAGTATTTTCTGGCTACTGGCCGAAGCGAAGAACACGTGGCAACTCTTCGCAATTATTTCAAAGTGCAAGGGCTTTTCGGCATGCCGGAAAAAGGAGACTGTTCCTATTCGACGAGCCTGGAGCTCGACCTTTCCACAGTTCAACCGAGCGTAGCCGGTCCCAAGCGTCCCCAGGACCGGATCTTATTGCCCGATTTGAAAAGCCGCTTTGTGGAGCTTTTTCATAAACCTATTGCCGAAAGCGGCTACAACAAGCCGGCGGACGAGTTGGGCAAACGAGTCGCCGTGCATCTCGGTTCAGCTCCGGAAACGCACCACATGGTCGCGGGCGGTGGGGCACAGGCAGGTGAAACGGCTCCGATTGCCACAATGCCTCAGGCGCACACGCGATCGACCACATCCGCTCAAACCGAAACGGAGATGATGAATAATCGTCCTACGCCGGACCGGGTTGATAAAGAACCGGATAAAGGATTAACAAAGGGAGTGTTGGACCTGGGGCATGGCGACGTTTTAATCGCGGCTATAACCTCGTGCACGAACACTTCAAATCCGAGTGTGATGATCGCCGCAGGGTTGCTCGCGCGCAAAGCGGTGGAGCGTGGGCTTTCGGTTAATCCTACCGTCAAGACATCGCTTGCCCCGGGTTCCCGCGTGGTCACGGAGTATCTGCAGAACAGTGGATTGCAACCCTTCCTGGACAAGCTGGGCTTCCAAACTGTCGGGTATGGCTGCACAACCTGCATCGGCAATTCCGGTCCCCTCGATCCGCGAATTGAAGAGACTGTGGTGGGTCACGATCTCATTGCGGCTTCGGTCCTTTCGGGAAACCGCAATTTTGAAGCGCGCGTGCACCAAAGCATCAAGGCCAATTTCCTAATGAGCCCGCCGCTCGTGGTTGCTTTTGCACTGGCGGGTCGCGTGAATATTGACCTCGTCAAAGAACCGATCGGGTTGGATAAAGAAGGGCAGCCGGTATTTTTGAAGGACATATGGCCGACGCTCGAGGAAATTCGCACGGTCATGAGTTCCGCGTTCACAGCCGAAACTTTTCGCCGGTTGTACTCGAATTTCGCAGAACAAAATCCGCTTTGGAATGAGGTGCCGACCACTTC
>JAQGOX010000854.1 GCA_028293365.1 Verrucomicrobiales bacterium
TCCGTTCACCCCGCTAACCTTAACCCTTCCCTCATCCCCGTCGCGAACGGGTCGACAACCTAGCTAACCCCACCTCCTCGGCAAGCATTAAAGTGAAAAATCTTTCGCGCTCGAGCGAGCGGCGAAAAAGGCCCTGCCACGAACCCACTCGCAGCAGGGCCAATCGTGTTCTATGTAACAACCAACCAACCCAGAGAACACGAACCAAACAACAACGATTCTCTCTTTAGCAAATGCCATTCCAACCATTGCCAGAATTCAATACGCCTACGTATCATTTGTTTTCCTCGCGTTTCCGCATTTTTTTAAAGCGTGCGAAAAAACTGCGTGCGTGTTTCACACACTTGCTGCGTGAAAAAAGCGCGCGTTGATATTTTTTGAAATAGATGCGAGTGATTCTTGTCCAAGGTATTGGAAAAACAGTGGAATTTTTTGAGAGCGGTTAATAAACTTAAATATGCCTGAGAAAAGTTTGCACGAAATCCCGCGAGCATGGCGGGAATTGTACGACAAAGGAAAAGCGGCTCTGACCCGAAATAATCTTGATTACGCCGTCGATATTTTTAACCAGATTTTGCAGAAGGAGCCCGCTTTCTACGATTGCCGTGAAGCGCTGCGGGCAACCCAATTCAAAAAAGCAGGCGCGGGAGCCGGCTTTTTCAAGAAGATGATCGGTACCGCGAGCAGCTCGCCGCAAATCGCAAAGGGGCAATTCGTTCTGCGCAATAATCCGCTGGAGGCAATTGTAATTGCGGAGCAAATTCTCAACGGTGACCCGAACAACGGGATGGCTCACAGGCTTCTTGCCGATGCAGCACTTGCCGCAGACCTGCCCAAAACGGCCGTACTGTCGCTCGAAATCGCCTTGAAAGGATCACCGCGTGACAAAGATCTGGCATTAAAACTCGGCGAAGCCCTCGCGGCCCAGGGCAACATTAGCCGTGCTGAAACAATTTATGGCGAACTTCAACGAGCCAATCCTCATGATCCTTCCATCGCGCAAGCTCTGAAAAATCTTTCCGCAAGCCGTACCATGAGTGAAGGCGGCTATGAGGGCCTTGAAGACGGAAAAGGATCGTATCGCGATATTCTGGCGAACAAAAACCAAGCCGTTTCCCTGGAACAGGAAAACCGTCATGTAAAATCCGACGATGTCGCGTCCAGGTTAATCGCGGAAAACGAACAACGCATTCTCAGCGAGCCAGATAACCTAAAACTGCTCCGCTCCACTGCCGAGCTTTACGCGCAAAAGAATCAATTCGACAAAGCGCTCGAATATTATCAGAGGATCATCAACACCTCTGACGTGATCGACCCCTCTCTCGAAAAAGTGATCACCGAAACGACGATTCGTAAATACGACTATCTTACGAGTCAATTGAATCCCGATTCCGAAACCTACGCCGCTGATTTGGCTCGCTTACAATCTGAGAAACAGGACTTTTTACTGGCCGACGCCAAACGCCGGGTTGACCGCTATCCAAACGATTTGCAGGCGCGGTATGATTTAGGTTTGATGTTTTTTCAGGCTGGAAAGATTAACGAAGCGATCCAGGAGCTCCAAAAAGCTCAAAACAACCCCCAAAAACGAATCCAGGCCCTTGCTCTACTCGGCCGTTGCTTTGAGAAAAAAGGGATTAATGACATGGCTTCGCGCACCTACCAGACCGCATTGAAAGAAAAACAGGTATTTGACGACGAGAAGAAAGAGCTTATCTACTCTTTGGGATGCGTGCTCGAGAAAATGGGGAAACCGGACGATGCCATTGAATATTTCAAACAGATTTACGAGGTCGATATCGGATATAAGGACGTTTCGTCCAAAGTGGACGCTTACTACTCCGGAAAGTGATCCCTCAATTGATTCAATCGCCGGAGCGATGGAAGAATTGACGATCCATTCAGCGAACCCATTTTCAACGTGAGCGCCGTCCCTCCTGAAATCGCGGTGGTGGTGCCGGTTTATAACGAAGCCGATAATATTCTTCCCCTCGCCGATGAAGTCCGGACGGCGCTAGACCCGACCGGGAGATCTTATGAATTGCTTTTCGTCGACGACGCCAGCACCGACGATACCTGGAACTGCATCCAGCAAGCGCACAAAATAAATCGCAGGGTTCGCGGGTTGCGGCACCTGCAAAATGCCGGACAAAGTGCAGCGCTTTGGACAGGAATTCAGCGGACGCAATCTCCAATCATCGCCACGATGGATGGGGATTTACAAAACGACCCGGCAGACCTGCCAAATCTCTTGCGAGCGATGGAACATGCGGATTTCGTTTGCGGTGTTAGGACGAATCGAAAGGACGATTTTTTGCGCCGGGTTTCTTCCAAAGTAGCACGCAAGGCGCGAAAATATGCATTGGGTGTGGATTTTGCTGACACCGGCTGCGCGATGCGGGTTTTTAAACGGTCCGCGTTGGGCGGTGTTTTCGCGTTTAACGGACTCCACCGCTTCCTGCCGGTAATTGTTCACGGAAGCGGAGTTACCACCCGTGAAGTACCGATCAATCATCGGCCGCGAGTCGCGGGGGTTTCTAAATACGGTCTCTGGAATCGGCTTGGGCGCGGCGTTTTCGATTTATTCGCAATATCGTGGTATCAAAAACGACGGGTAGGAACTGGCGAATGCGACGAATGCGGGTCGCATTCGTCGCAGTGAAATTCGAAACGGTAAAGGGTTACTTTCGCACCGAACTATCAGGAACACTTGGCGCAGGGGTCGAACTGGGCTTGTGATAGGTTGCCTGTTGCTCGAGCCACTGATAGTCGTCCATAGGCAATGGCCCCTGGTAGGAGGACACCGAATACCCAGTAATGCTGGAACAGCCGCTGGAGAGCAAACCAAACCCGGCGACGGCAAAAATCAGACTTAACGTTGCACTGAAAGTTCTCTTCCCTCGTTGATTCATAGCCAAAACCTAGCCGAAAGTGTCCGAACAACTCAACAACAACCTTCCTGTTTTCACGCTTTTCCCAGTCAGCGGTTGCTGTCCCACTGGGCGTCATTTTCCGACGCAATCCGAGACATCGATCGAGCCGTCAACGCGGAAGAATCGTCCCGTTTTGCACTAAGCGGCTTCATATCGTCGCCCCCCTTGATTAAAAACCAACTTCGCTCTTCTCCGTTGCGGTCCTTCATATGCGATTTCACCAGGATCCATTCACCTTTGAGTTTCTTCCCCTTGAGCACCAGGTGCAACTTTCCGGAATCAAACGAGCCATCGGTGATCGTGTAAGTCCCGATATCCCAAACCATCACGGTCCCACCGCCATACTGACCTTTCGGAATGGTCCCCTCGAAACGGGAATAGCTCATCGGATGATCTTCGACGTGCATCGCAAGCCGCTTTTGTCCACGCTCATACGGTGGACCTTTTGGAACAGCCCACGATTTTAAAACACCATCCAACTCGAGGCGAAAATCGTAATGGAGATGACTCGCATCGTGTTTTTGTATCACAAACATCCGTTCTTTTGTGCCGGTTTTCTTGGCCACGGCTGGCGGTGGCTCGGCGGTTTTTGTGAAATCACGTTTGGCCCGATAAGCGGCTATATCGGCGCCCTTTCGAGCAGGTTCGGAAGATTTCTTTCGCAATGCCTTCTCCTCAATTGCGCCGGCATTTTTCAGTTTCGCCATAGCCGTTTTTGGTAGTTTTTGTTTTAATGTCAAAACCGGTGCAAACAGGTCGCCCATCTTCTCCACGCGAGCGATCGCTGCGTCCGCATCAAATAAAAATATTTTGCTATTCTTCGTTTTAATAGCGCGTTCGATTTCATCCCAGGTCATTGGCATCGACACAAACGGCGTTTCCTTTGCACGGAGGGAATAAACGCAAACAGTCGATTTATGAGCCGAATTCTGACTCCAATCGATGAAAACTTTGCCTTCGCGGACCTGTTTCGACATTTCCGAGACCGTCAGGTCAGGATGTGCGCGTTCGATCAGTTCCGCCAATCCCTTGGCGAACGGTTGCGTCACTTCGTAGCTTATCGGGGTATTGAGCGGGACGTATAGCTGAAGTCCCTTTGAACCCGAAAACTTAACGAAGCATTTTAATTTGAAGTCTTCCAAAACTTCCCGGAGCCAAAGCGCGACCTGGCAACACTGGATCACGTTTGCCGGCGGCCCCGGATCCAAATCGAAGACCACCATGGTCGGTTGTTGAATTTTGGGGGCGCGGGCGAGGAACGTATGAAGTTCAATATTGGCCAGATTTGCGGACCAAACGAGGGACGGAAGGTCATTGAGGAGGATAAAGTTAATTCTCGAACCGTCCTTCCGCGCAACTTTTGTCGTCTTAACCCAGTTCGGCGTGTGAGATGGCGCCTCTTTTTCGTAGAAAAACGGACCAGTAACTCCTTCCGGAAACCGTTTCAAAGTGAGCGGACGCCCTTTTAGGTGCGGAAGCAGATATTTGGAAACCTGGATATAATAATTGATCAATTGGACTTTGCTGAATTGACTGGCAGGAAATAAGATTTTTTCCAGGTTTGATACCTGAACCTTTCGCCCGGCCACTTCGATTTCGGCTTTATCCCTCCCCACATCCCTAATATGACACTGGCCTCATCACGTGGCAAACGACCTTCGTTTAGCGGTTGAAGAATCGCGCCACCCGCATAGCATGTACTCACTGTTGTTGAACGAGACTGTATTTCTACGAATTGAAGGTTTGCGCCGAAACTACGGGTCGGTTTTAGCGCTCAACTCGATTGATTTAACCATTCAACGAGGTGAATTCTTTTCGTTGCTCGGCCCTTCGGGTTGCGGCAAGACGACATTACTTCGGCTTATTGCGGGACTTGATTATCCAGATGCCGGACAAATTCTGCTCAACGGCGCCGATCTCGCCACACAATCGGCGGACAAGCGCCCCATCAACACAGTCTTCCAGACCTACGCACTTTTCCCGCACCTGACCATCTATGGCAACGTGGCGTTTGGATTACGGATGCGAGGGGTCCATAAAGCCGAGATAAAAGAACGCGTGGATCGCGTGATGAAGCTGGTTGAAATCGAATCACTGGCATCGCGCAAGCCGAATCAGTTATCAGGCGGCCAGAAACAGCGAGTCGCCCTGGCTCGAGCACTGGTGAATGAGCCGCAAATTCTTTTATTGGATGAACCAATGGCCGCTATCGACTTAAGGTTGCGCAAACAATTGCAAACAGATCTTCGCGCCCTCCAGCAGCGCCTCGGGATCACATTTATTTACGTCACGCATGACCAGGAAGAAGCGCTGCTGATGAGTGACCGGGTCGCGGTCATGAATGCCGGCCGAATCGAACAGATCGGTGCGCCGCGCGATATTTATGAACGGCCACAGACCGAATTCGTCGCTGGCTTTTTGGGAAGTTCAAACGTTCTCCGAGGCCGCCGGATCCATTGCAATAATCAAACATTTCTCGAATGCGCACTGGGACGTTTACAACTGGATTTGTCCAGTGCGGGAAATAATCAAAATGATGCTCCCATTGCGGTTTCTATTCGGGCAGAACAAATACAATTCACTCGAAACACGACTCAGCCAAATTCCTTCACGGGAAAAGTCACTCGAATCGACTATCACGGAGCAATTACGAATCTCCTGCTCCAAATCGGTAACAACAAATTACTGATGTCCACCAAGGGAAATGAGGGAGCTGAATTAAGGACCGGGTTCGAAGTGAAAGTGCATTTGCCTTCAGACGCTCTACGGGTACTCACACGATGAATACCGACTCGAAACGCCGTGAAAGATCAGCCCTTTCCACCATTCTTTCACTCCTCCCCGGAACAACCTGGCTTTGCCTTTTCATGCTCGCACCGCTCCTGGTGATTGTCCTGATCAGCTTCTGCACCCGCGGCGACTACGGTCAAGTGGAGCATGTCTTTACCTTTGAGAATTACAAACGCGTGGCCGGCTATGGAACGTTTGGCTTCGATTCTGTCTATCCCATCATTCTCCTGCGAAGCATTTGGCTCGGGGCCTGCACCGTATTGCTGACAGCAATCGCAGCCCTACCCTTGGCATTTGTCATCTCCAAACTGCCGGGAAAATTTCGCCTGCTCGGGCTGATTATTGTAGTCATACCCTTCTGGAGCAATCTGCTTGTCCGCACATTTGCCTGGCAAATGCTCCTTGCCCCCGACAGCACCCTTTCCCGTTTTGCTCAATGGTTGCATCTCGTCCCCTCCGGTACAGGACTCTATCCTGGTTCTCTGGCAATTTATCTTTGCATGGTCTGCGACTACCTCCCATTCATGATTCTTCCGGTTTACGCTTCCGTGGAGAAACTGGACTGGTCCCTGGCCGAAGCGGCAATGGACCTCGGCGCGCGAGGTTGGCCGCTTTTTCGGCACGCATTACTTCCGCAAATCCGTCCAGGATTACTCGCCGGCAGTGCCCTGGTTTTTCTTCCGGCGACCGGACAGTTCCTTATTCCCGACCTCCTCGGCGGTGCGAAAACAGTGATGCTGGGAAACCTCCTGCAGCAACAGTTTGGACAGAGTCGGGATTGGCCATTTGGTTCGGCAATTGCCACGCTCGCATTATTGCTGCTCGGTGCTTTCCTCGTTTTAGTACGGATCGTCCAGGGAAATCGAAAGGTCGAATGTGAATAACCGCAGTTCGCTCTTCACCCGGGCCGCAGCCTTGCTTCTGGTACTATTTCTTTATGCGCCGCTGATAATTGTGATCAAAAACTCATTTAATGAGGCGCCGTTTGGCCTCGAATGGAAAGGCTTCACCCTTAAATGGTATGTGAAGTTGTGGAATGACGATCTCGCGCGAAGTGCTTTGAAGAATAGCGCGCTCCTCGCGATTGTAAGCACTACTGTTTCCACGATTCTGGGAACGCTCCTGGCCCTCGGCTGGAGTCGCGCCAGCGCGCGATGGAGTAAATGGATCTCCGGGTTGCTTTATATCCCCGTTTGCGTACCCGATATCGTGATGGGCGTATCGTTACTTCTTTTTTATTCCATGGTCCGTCAATGGCTTGGAATCTTTCAACTTGGGTTGCTCACAATGATTTTGGCCCATGTGACGTTCCAATTACCTTTCGTCGCACTGGTGGTTCGCGCGCGGCTTACCGGTACGGATCCTGCCATTGTTGAAGCCGCTGAGGATCTCGGCGCGAATCCCTGGCAGCGATTCCTATACGTGACGTTTCCGCTGGCCGTTCCTGGAATCGCTGCAGGCGCACTTCTCGCGTTTACCTTGAGCCTGGACGATTTCGTGGTCAGCTTTTTTACGAGCGGACCAGGTTCGACCACGCTGCCCATACTCATTTATTCCTCCATCAAACGAGGACTTTCCCCTGAAATCAACGCCCTCTCAACATTGTTGATAGCTGCCTCGGTAATCGGAACAGTATTTATGGCTTTGCTTGAAGGTGAAAAACTGGTGAAGAATTCAACCCCGGTATGAAAATACGCTTGTTCATTTCAATGGTCTGCCTGTGCGCCGCAACCCTGACTCGCGGCGAAGATCGCACCCTGAATCTCTTTATTTGGAGCGAGTATATCGATCCAACCGTCGTGACTGATTTCGAAAACGAGTTCCAATGCAAAGTGGTGATCGACTTGTATGAGGACGCCGAAGGTATGATGTCCAAGCTCCAGGGCGGTGGCGCAAGTTTGTATGACGTGGTTGTGCCTCCAGATTACATCGTTCCCGGGATGCGTAAGCTAGGTCTCCTTCGTCCGATAAAACTGAATAAGATCCCGAATTTCGAAAACATCGAACCACGATTCAAAGGTCCCCCCTTCGATCCACGTAACCAATTCACAGTTCCCTACCAATGGGGCACCGTCGGCATTTTCGCTCGAACGAATGCACTGCGTTCGGCCGAAGCAAGCTGGGGTGTTTTCTTCGATCCCGCTAAAAACGGAAAAACATTCGTCCTCATCGATTCAATGCGGGATCTGATCGGCGCCGCACTGAAATACAAAGGATTCAAACTCAACTCAACCGATCCCGCGGAACTAAAAACCGTACGGGATATGATCGTACCCGCCAAAAACCGTGCCTTTGCGATGGAGAGCAGTGTGGGAGGCAAAAATCGTGTGCTCGGAAAATCGGCCCAGTTCGCGATCGTCTATAGCGGAGAAGGCGCTCGAGGGATGACCGAGGACCCAGCAACGGTTTATCTGATTCCCAAGGAAGGCAGTCAAATCTGGCTCGATAGCCTGGCCATCCTCGCGAACGCGCCACATCCAGAACTGGCGGAAAAATTCTTAAATTATGTGCTCGATGGAAAAGTCGGCGCTCGAATCTCCAACTTCACGCAGTTTTCGACTCCAAACAAAGCGTCGAAACCGCTCATCAACAAAGAACTGCTAAACAACCCCGCGATGTACCCGCCTGCGGAAGTGTTGGCTCGCTGTGAATTTCTTCAGGACTTGGGACCAAAAAGCCGCATTTACGATGAGCTCTGGACTCAGATCAAAAGCCGCTAAAACTCGAATCGAAAAACGGCTTCTACTCTTTTGGTTTGGAAGGCTTTTTCGGAGCGGAGCCGGAGCTTTTGCTGCTCCCCCCTTTGCCATCGAGGGAGAATCGCCCGCCGCCGCAAAGAAATAGTGTCAAAAATCCCGCCAGGTAAATGAACGCCATTTCACCCGAACCCGATCCTTTTAGGGCAAAATGGTGAATCAAAGAAAACGCGACTCCCAGATTGATCGCCAGAATCAGCGCTGATAACCGCGTGAAAAGGCCGATCGCAACCAGCGCTGCGCAAAGCACCTCCGCGAATGTCGCAAGACCGAGGCTATACTTCGCGCCAATTTTTAATGGGTCCATGAAATGTTTGGACATTTGACTGAAACCGGTCAATTTCGCCCATCCGTGCAAAAGCAAGACTGAGGCACCGAGCCAGACGCGCAGCACCAACAATCCCAAGTCAGTGCTCGCAGGAAGAAAACCTAGAGTCAGAAGTTTTTTCATATGCCTGCCGCACATTGCGCAGAATCGGAAAAAAAAGCATTAAAAATGTGAAATGTGAAATGTGAAATGTGAAATGTGAAATGTGA
>JAQGOX010000862.1 GCA_028293365.1 Verrucomicrobiales bacterium
TCGTCCTTCAGGTACTCGGTCTCGATTTTCGAAACGAGTTCCTGCGCGAAATTATCCAATTGTACCGTCAACACGCGAAGGGTATGCACCAGCCAGTTATACCCAAACATCGACGGAATTGCCACCAGCAAACCGGCTACGGTCGTAACTAAAGCCGCCGATACACCAGGCGCCATCGTGGCCAGATCCGCATTGCCCCGGATGGCAATATAACTGAACGTACTCATTACACCCCAAACCGTTCCGAGCAGACCAAGGAAAGGAGCGCCGCTGACTGCGATGGCTAGGAGAATCAAACCCGATTCCAATTTCAGCGATTCTTCCGCCACGGAACGTTCCAGCACGCGGGTCACATGGGCCATTCCTTTGAGCGACATCATTTCCTTGCGCGCCGCCCCAATTCCAGCGCCACGCAATCTAACATCGAGCTCGGAGCAGCCGGCTTTATAAACAGCGAAGAGCGGGCAACCATCGACCTGAAGCTTGCGATCAAAAATTCCGAGCACCTTTTCCTGGGAACGAAATTCACTTTCAAATAATGCGTTCAAGCGTCGCGCCCGGCGCATCTGCATTGCCTTGGCGGCCATTGTGGACCAGGCAAAAATCGAGAAGACAATCAGAACCGCTATGATGGCCTTTGCCTCGGGCGTGGCGTTTTTCAGGACAAAACCCAGCTCGGATTCATGTGGCTGAATCGCCAAAAACAAAATGGGAAAGTGCATTTAGTTAGGAATTTGCCGTTGACCAAAGCGATATAACGAGACTCGGGGCCAATGGTCAAAAGCTTTCCGACCCAAAAGTAAAATAATTATCAGTTCGCCCAGAACCCATGCCATTGCCATTTCGACATATCAGAAGATTAACTCATTCAAATGTTCAGCAAAAAAATTGAACGTGTACCGGGTTACTTCCAAGTTGCATTCCGCAGACTCTAGCTGCTCCGGATCCCCTGCTCTGCCAGCGCGCTACTTAGACTGAAACTGGAATTCGCACAGGCGAGTCTGGAGATACTCCACGAAGCCGGGCAACGATTTCGGGCAAGTGATGAAGGAGATAATCGACGTCCGCGTCGGTGTTGTAGATGCCGAGGCTCAAGCGAATCGAGGCCTTGGCGCGGGTGGAGTCAAAGCCCATGGCTGTCAAAACATGAGAGGGCTCCAGGGAGCCGGTGGAACAGGCCGAACCGCTCGAGGCGCAGATTCCAGCCCGGTCCAGCAGAAGGAGGATTCCTTCGGCTTCGGCCCCGTCAAATGCAATATTTGAGGTGTTGCACAAACGCGCATCTCTCGCACCGTTTCGGAAAGTGCTCGGAATCGTAGCGAGAATAGAGGTCTCCATTCGGTCGCGCAATTGGCGAACGCGCGTTTCCTCTTCTTTGAGATTGGCCAGCGCCAGCTCCGCCGCCCGCCCGAAACCGACCATTTGCGCCACGTTCTCAGTGCCGGCGCGACGCCCTTTTTCCTGGCCCCCGCCTATGATATACGGCTGAAAGCGAGCTCGGCGTTTGATGTAAAGGGCTCCGATGCCCTTTGGGGCATAGAGTTTATGGGCCGATAATGCCAGAAAATCGACGCCGAGTGCTTTGACATCGATCGGCACCTTGCCGGCGACTTGAACGGCATCCGTATGGAGCAGAACCCCTTTGCTTTGGCAAATCGCGGAGATCTCCTCAATGGGAAACAGCACGCCCGTCTCATTGTTGGCCCACATGATCGAGACGATGGCTGTGTCCGGGCGGATGGACTGCTCGAGCATATGGAGGTCAAGCGAGCCATCTGCTTCAACGGGAAGGTATGTAACAGAGACACCCGTGGATTCGAGATAGTCGCAATGGTTGATTACCGAGGAATGTTCAACGGAAGTGGAAACGATGTGCCGCTTTGCCGGGTTTAGTGCCAGGGCGCTTTGGATCGCCGAATTGTTGCTTTCGGTGCCGCAGCTTGTAAAAACGATTTCCCTCGGATCGGCATTCAATAAAGCGGCCACACGTTCCCGCGCCTTCTCGATATCTTTCGCCAACTGGTTGCCGAAACGATAGGCAGCGGATGGGTTCCCCCACAAATCCCGCCAGTACGGCAACATTGCCTCCAGAACCTCCGGAGCGACGCGGGTGGTGGCGTTGTTGTCGAAATAAGTAATTTTTTTGACCTGATCCATAAAGAGCAGTTCTTAACCTTTCACCCGCAGCACTGTCAGAGCAAGGGAATTCCAACTCCGAAGGGACTATGGCCGAGCAGGAAAACCGCAAGCCACCCCACTTGGGTCAGCCGAAAAGTGGGCCTTCCGGACGGTTTTCAACCATTTTACTTTGCGTTTTGCCCAGTCTCTCTTATGTATTTGCATGTGACCGTTGAAATGTTTAAGCCGGAAATCGCCGAAGCGCTCAAGGCTTACGACAAATTTATCGTTTGTCTGGATAAAACGCCTGAAGAGTGTGAGGATTCGCTTGCCCGTTTGATGGAGAAGGCGATCAAAGCCTACATTAACCGGGGCACGAACCTGCGTCATGGGATCGCCTTGGACAAACAAGTAACGATTATCCTGAGCCAGACTGAAACCGATCGACACCTGTGCGGCATTTATTTCAATCTTTCCTCGCCGTACCACAAGAAAAGCGCGAGCAAGTCATTGAAGCCGGCGAATTAATCCTCATCCTCGGAGCCGTTGCTTGGTTCGGAGGACTATTAAAAAGTTCGAGTTGGTTCAGTCCAGTCGAACTTCATCGCCCACTTTTGCCTCCCCGGCACGAATATCCGCGACGACATTGCTATTTCGAATGGGGCCGGAAAGGTTCAATTCGGCAACTTTCTGCCCCGCGCGGTAAACATTTAAACGGGTATTCAGTGGCGGGATCTCTGCTGAAGAAAAGTCAATCACCACGAAATGAAGCGTTTCGTTGACCGAAAGGACCACCCCGGAGCCTTTGGTAACGGGACGCACCACGGTCGGCGCCGGCAGCGTGGTTATCGATTTCTGGGTTCGCACGGCTTTCTTTTCTTTATTGGAATGGGCGCAGGCGCAAAACAGCATGGCCATAGAGACGGATAACAGCAAAACTCTCATCGCTTCAATAAAGGCAAAGGCCGGGAAAAAGGTCAATGCAGCAGAATTCGGACATCGCTTGACTGCATGGCTCGCCGGGGTAATACTGCCGATGCCGAATACTCGATGGGGGCGTACTGGTTTCGACTTGGGAGATGCGTCAGAGGCGGCATGCCGAGGACGGTTCGTTGGCCTCGTTAATCATCGAACCAAAAAATAACTGCTAATCAAGAACTAGCACTCGCGGCCTAATACGGCTACGACGTTCACCACTGGACACCTGCTACGGTGGATGAACGAAACAGCAGGTTAGATTGACTGCGGAGACTGCGCGCAAGCAATCGAAATAATTCCATGCAGACTATGCAGTGCGACTCGGGCCGGAGCGTTATCGCATCGCAGACAAATCTACTCTGGATAAGCATGTAGTCGCGGCTGGTTTATTTGCCAAGGACGCGGGTTCAACTCCCGCCGCCTCCACCATCTTTTATTGGGGTTTTATGGATGGGTTGACTTTTCGTGACAGTTTTCAAGCAGTCCAGACACTATGGACACGAAAACAGGTCAGGTTAAATCGAAAGCTAAAACTCGGAATAAGCGATCGACTGCCCGCCGCGCTCTTCGAGCATCTGGAAATCCTTTCACGGAAAGGCTGCTTGGACGGATTGAAGAGCTACAGAACTATGCTCCGTGATTAGGATCACGAATATTGCGCCCCGCCTGGAGCAGTCCGAGCGGGGTTTTCTGTTTCGTTTTGTCATGGAGTTGACATGAAAACGGTCCGTCGCTCCACAATCGCAGCAAACGCGCAGAGGGCGGCGGGATTGGACTCCGCCATTTGCTAAAATTAAGCAAATACAGGCTCGAAAGCGCACATAGGTTCAACCTCTCGCTCGATAGTTTTTGCCTTTTCATATCGAACAAGTCGCAAGTCGTAATCCGACTGCAAACCGGTCCACATTTCGGCACTTGTTCCGAAGTAGCGTGCAAGGCGCAAAGCCGTGTCCGCTGTAATGCCGCGCTTCTCCAAAACGATTTCATTGATTCTGCGCGGTGGCACGTTCAGTGCCCTGCCCAATGCATTCTGCGACAGAGCCCGAGGTTTCATGAATTCTTCTCGCAGAATTTCACCTGGGTGAATCGGGGGCAGCTTTTTCGTTTTCATCAGTTTCTATGGTAGTCCACAATTTCGACGTTTAGCGCGTCTTCGCCTTTCCAAGTGAAGCAAATTCGCCACTGATCGTTTACACGAATACTGTGTTGCCCCGCACGGTCATCTTGCAAAGCCTCCAAATGGTTTCCATAGGGCGAGCGCAGATCATTCAAGTTTCGCGCCTGATTCAATAACATCAATTTACGTCTCGCTGCGCCCTGTATCTGGTTCGGAAGTCGTCGAGACGATTCATCGTGGAACAACCGCTCAGTTTCCTTGCAGGCAAAGCTGCGTATCATCTATAGAAACACCATAACGCCGACCGTTATACACGTCAACTCAGTTTCCACTCAACCACCCTAAACGAATATTGCCTTCGCTTGATCGGTCCTAATCAACTACGAAAATTTTCAGTGCCAACCGGTAGCGCCCGGAATGGTTTGTCAGAAGCCCACTGCTGCAAACAGGTCTGGCTCGCTCGTCCGGCTGACATCCTGGAGTCGTGACCGCGACCAGAACCAGCCTTTCTACGTGTGGCGTTGCGCCCGCAGGCTCTCACTGTAAGTGAGCCTCAACCAGGTAGCGAACCTCTTGATCAACCTTTGCGTTGCAAAGTGTGTGCTAAATGTGTCCCTCTACCTTGACGGATATTGGAAGAGTCCTCTGAACTTAACAAGCTTCTTACGGGAAACGCGCGCTTGACATCGTATGCTTTGTAGTGCAAAGCTCGTCGCGACTCAGGCCGATATGCAAAAATATTACGCGCATTCGACACTGGCCCCAATCATCATCTTGGCGATCCTGGCCGAGAAGTATGACTATGGCTATCCGATCCTCCAGCCAGTTCTGGAGTTTTGATGATGCAGCCTTCACGTCATGCGGTATCGCTCGAGGAGCAGATCGAACAGTGGCGCAGCTATCTCCGCCGTCGGCAGGCGACCCACTCGGTCGATCTCGCGGAGCTCGAGAATCATCTGCGCCAGCAGATTGCGGGTCTCGTCGATGCTGGGCTTGCACCCGACGAAGCGTTCCTGATAACGGTGAAGCGCATGGGCTCCAACGACGCCCTCTCTCGGGAGTTCGCGCGTGCGCACTCGAACCGTCTCTGGAAACAGCTCCTGGTCGTGCCTTCGGATTCCGGAAAGTTGCGAGCGCCGGGCCAGACCGACCTCATCGTCGCATTCTGTCTTGCGGTGGCTGCGGCAGTAGCCATCAAGGTGCCCGCGTTGTTCGGCCTGCAATTGGACGAACATAAGGCTGAAGACATCCGTTTTTATGTCCGCAACGCGAGTCTTTTGGTGTTGCCGCTCCTCACCATCTACTTCGCCTGGAAACGGAGGCTCGAAACCCGCATCCTGTGCTGGCTAGCCGTGGCGTTCACCGTTGCCGGTGTATTCGCCAATGTCTATCCTTTCGCCCGGGCCAGTTCCACCGAGGTGCTCATGGCGCTGCACCTGCCGATAGCGCTCTGGCTGGTGGTGGGAATCGCGTACGTCGGCGGACGTTGGAGCCAGGTCGATAGCCGCATGGACTTCATTCGATTCTCGGGCGAACTGTTCATCTACTACGTCCTGATCGCCCTCGGCGGCGGCGTCCTCACGGCGTTCATGGCGATGATCTTCAAGGCCATCGGGATCAACGTCGGGCCATTCATTGGAGCGTGGCTGCTGCCCTGCGGAGCGGCCGGCGCCGTCCTGGTCGCATCCTGGCTGGTGGAAGCGAAGCAAAGCGTGATCGAAAACATGGCGCCGATGTTGACGCGTCTGTTCACGCCGTTGTTCGCCGTCATGCTGATCATGTTTTTGGCGATCCTGCTCTGGACCGGCCGCGGTATTGACGTCACACGAGACGTGCTCATCGCGTTCGACCTGCTCCTCATTGTGGTCATCGGCCTTCTGCTCTACTCCGCATCCGCTCGGGACCCGGAGTCGCCCGCCAACACGTTCGATATAGTGCAGGTCGTGCTGGCGGTGAGCGCGCTCCTGGCTGACTTGATAGCGCTGTGGGCGAACGCCGCGCGCATCACCGAGTTCGGTTTTACCCCGAACCGCGTCGCTGCCCTGGGCGAGAACGTGATTCTCCTGGTCAATCTGGCGTGGTCCGCCGTGCTCTACGTGCGCTTCCTGAGAGGGCGCGGATCGTTCACCTCCCTCGAAAAATGGCAGACGGATTACCTGCCGGTCTTCGGCGCGTGGGCGGTGGTGGTCGTAGTCCTCTTTCCGCCTCTGTTCCGATACATGTGACTTGCCATCCCCGTACGCATCCACAAGCAGAGAGGCTTCGCCTCCATCATTCCGAATTTGCGGAAAATCCGCTTCGGCGCTTGCGCCTTGATATTCATTTCAGCCAGGGTGAATCTTTCAACTTACCTCCACTGTTATTCCTCGCCTATAGGCGAGACTACACCAGTTAACATCCACCGTCAGGCCCGGCACACATCAGCATTTGTCCCCGGCTCCGCTCATGTTGTTCCTTTTCCAAAACGATTTCATTGATTCGACGCGGTGGCGCCTTCAATGCTCGCCCTAAGGCGTTTTGAGAAAGACCACGTGGCTTCATGAATTCTTCTCGCAGAATTTCACCAGGGTGAATCGGTGGCAGTTTGCTGGTTTTCATCATTTACCCGATTGATTCCACGTTTCCATTTCTTCGGGCGAAGCGGCGATCCAGACCCGGACCGAATCTCCATCGAGACTGGCGATGTAACGTCCGTTGGGAGAAATGGCAGCTCGTACGTCCGTTTGTCCCGGAAGCACCAGCAATTCGAGTCCGGTTTCCGCGTCCCAGAGGCGTGTTGTTTGGTCGGCGCTGCCGGTCACGATCCGTTTGCCGTCACCGGAAAAAGCCACGGACCAAATGGGTCCGCTATGCCCTTCCAGCCTACGGAGCATACGTCCAGTTACCGCATCCCAAACAACGGGAGTGCGATCCAATCCTCCGCTCACGATTGTTTTTCCATCAGGAGAGAATGCGATCGCCCAAACTGTCGCAGTGTGACTTGTAAGTGTGCGCAGTTTTTTTGCAGTTCCGACATCCCAAAGGTCCACGGTGTTTCGGCCGGTGCCAGCGAGAAGGTGTTTACCATCAGTGGATAGAATCGCCGTCCGCACGTCTGCATCCACGCGTAGGAGCTCAACACCGTTTGAAGCGTCCCAGATTACCGCGTCGCTATCTTGGACGCCCACAATTCTGGCTCCATCTTTTGAGAAAGAAAAACCAGCGAATTCCCCGACTTTGAATTGTAATAGTTCCTGCCCGGTGGCTCTCTCCCACACGCGCGCAGTCCCATCGTCCCCGCGAGTTACGATCCTGCTTCCGTCTGCGGAAAAAGCCACCGATGTGACGGCCCCGATATGGCCTTTAAGGATCGATAATTCGCGTCCGGTGGAAGCTTCCCAAACCTTGGCAAGTTTATCGCGACCACCGGTCACGATTTCTTTGCTGTCCGGAGAGAATGCGACGCACACCGCCGACTTCGACCCGAGACTTCCCGGCCCGATCCCGTTCGTGTTCAAACTATGACTCAAACGAATTGATGAGCCGAACGGATTCGCCAATGCCCTAACCATCGTCCGATTGCCGGAGGTTGTATAGGCAAGACGCCTGCCGTCGGGAGAAAAGGCCACAGCAAATGCGGGCTGACCTGTGTTTAGAGAAGATGCTTCGTGCCCGTCCAGAGCGCTTCTGATCTTGAGCATCCCGCCACCGGTGCTGACCGCAAATTGCCCGCTGTCCGGCGAGAAAGCGACTGCCCACGTGGACTCGTCCACCTCCCAGGTGGAAAAGAGTTCTCGTCCGTTCGGGATGTCCCAAATTCTGGCGTGTGAACCTTCATGATCCGCAGTTACGATGCGTTCTCCGTTGGGGGACCAATCGAGCCGGCCGATCCGGAGATCCTTCCCCGTGAATTGGGTCACTAACTGTCCAGTCAGTGTCTCCCAGATTCTCCCACCAGC
>JAQGOX010000873.1 GCA_028293365.1 Verrucomicrobiales bacterium
GATTATCCCAATGCTTTTCCGCGAATCGTGGACGCGGGCTATTTGAAATCGATGGGAATTCCTCTCCATAAGGGCCGCCAATTCACAGCGCAGGATGTGGCAGGCATGGAGAATGTTTTAATCATTAACGAAGTTGCGGCGAAGCTTATCTGGCCAAACGAGGATGCGGTTGGAAAAATCGCCGTGGGGTGGGGAGGCCGAGATTGTAAAGTCGTCGGAGTCGTCGGAAACGTTCGCCACGGCGCATTGGACGAACAAGCGGGGCCGGAAATGTACTATCCAATGGCACAATGCCCCGACTTCAGTGCCGTGGAGCTGGTTGTCAGAACGCGGCAGCAAGTGGAGGCATTGGTTCCGGCGGTGCGCTCTCTCTTGCGGGAGATTGATCCAACGCTTCCTCTCACGGATTACCGATCCCTGGAACAGCTTGTCGATCAGGCCGTTTCTCCTCGAAGGTTTGTTGTCCTGTTGCTCGGTGGATTCTCGTTCCTGGCGCTCCTGCTCGCCTCGCTTGGAATCTACGGAGTTCTATCCTATTCAGTTACCCAGAGAACCCAGGAAATTGGAATTCGCATGGCCATCGGCGCGCAACGTTCAACGGTGCTGAAGCTTATTATGGGAGATGGGGTAAAGCTGGCCTTAATTGGAGTTGCGAGTGGTTTGATCGCGGCGTTTGTTTTGACTCGCCTCATGAGCAGCTTGCTCTTCGGAATTGGCACGACGGATCCGGTCACATTTGCATTTAATGCGGTTTTGCTTTTCGGCGTTGCCCTGCTCGCCTGCTATTTGCCTGCCTGGCGGGCGACCCGAATTCATCCCATGGTCGCGCTTCGGCAGGAATGATTCCTATGGGGGGCAATAATCAATTCAATTATCCGCTTCTATCGAACCCGCAAACCTTCCAGTGCTGCGAGCTTCGAAGCTTTCGGATCAAAGCTCCAAAAGGTGTCACATGCGAGGAGGAGGGCCGATGCGACATGGATAAGATCGTAGGTGCGAAAACCATGACTGGCAGTGTGACGGAGGGCGAGTTCCTCGAACTGAGCCTCCAATTCCGCGATTTCGATCTGGACCGGTCGAAGGAAGCTTGGCTGAGCCAGGTCCGCTCGGAAGTTAGCGTGCGCTGCCGCAGCTTGCTCGGGAGTTACTCGCGCCTGCCCTCCAAGTTTTCCAGCAAAAACGTAAAGTCGAAAGGCGTTCAACGTTTCGATTCGATGGAGCCACGTGACAGGCAGCGGGGCGCTGCCTTGTACATGGGCCTTGTTCAACAAGCCCATTATTTCTTCGGATTCAGCGAGGCGCAAATAGAAGCGCGAGAAAACATTCGTATCGGCGTACGGTCTCATTCTCCCGCAATCAGTTTGTCCACCAACCGGCTCTGCGCGACCGGGATCGCTTTTGGAAATAGCTTTGCAAGTCGGGCCCGGAAATCCGGAATAGCCGTGATCCGGTCCGGCCCGGCGTCCGCTCGAACGGTGTATGTGCGCCCATCGCGACGGCGAATCTTAACCGCCCCCTCGCGATCACATTCATCCAAAACGGTTCCGGGTTCCCGATCAAGGTCCCTGACGGTAAACGTTTTCATTACGACAATTTGTCGGCGTTCAATTCCGAAGTCAAGCTCGTCGAAGATACAGTCGAAATAATCGCGCTTGGATATGAATGATCTTAGATTCGCATTTCGCCAATTACTCAAGAAACCCGGTTTTACGGTCGTGGCGATTCTGACGATTGCTCTGAGCATTGGCGCGAACACCACTGTTTATAGCTGGATCAAGGCTGCACTCGTCAATCTGCTCCCCGGTGTGCGCGATCAGCAACGTCTGGTTGTTATTTGCCCCCTCCATCGCAGTGGCACAGTTTCGGATACTTGTTCATATCCCGACGTTCAGGATTTTGCGCGTCTCACAAATGTCTTTTCGGGAGTGGTCGCTTCTCAAATTGGATTAGCCCATTTGAGAATCGACGACACATTTCGATGGACCTGGACGCAGCCGATTTCGGCGAATGCCTTTGAAATGCTTGGATTAAAACCAGCTCTGGGCCGTGGCTTTTTGCCGGACGAAGAAACCCAACCAGGAGGTCATCCGGTGGCGGTGATTAGTTATGGTCTCTGGCAGGAGAAGTTCGGCGGACGCGCCGATGTCCTGGGTAAAACGATTGAGATTAATAAACATCCGTTTGTGATTGTCGGCGTGGCTCCGGCTTCATTCAAAGGGACGATGAGTGGGTTGTTAATGGACGCCTGGATTCCATTGATGATGCATCGTTCGATCGATGTGGGTGGGTCAAACCTGCAGCATCGAAGCGATCGCTGGGCGCATACGCTGGCTCGCCTCCAACCTGGAGTCACTCACGCGCAGGCACAAGCCTCGCTTGACCTTTTATCCAACCAGGCTGAGACGGCTTTTCCCGATACGAATCGCGAGATTGGTTTCAAACTATTTTCGGTTTGGCAGGCGCCGTATGGCGGCCAATCCGCCTTCCGATCGTTACTTGAGGCGCTAAGCGCGATGACGCTGGTGGTTCTTTTGATCGTGATTGCCAATCTCTCCAGCCTTCAACTTGTGCGGGCAGCCGATCGCAGTAAAGAGATGGCGGTACGTTTGGCACTTGGCGCGAATCGCAGCCGTATTCTCCGGCAATTATTAATAGAGAGCTTGTTGCTGGCGAGTCTGGGTGGTCTTCTTGGAGTGCTATTTGCAGCCGGGAGTATGGACTGGCTCTATCGGTTCATCCCCCGGACCTATTTGCCTTTAGGCTACGATTTCAAACTTGATTATCCAACTCTCGTCGTGGCGTTGGGACTTTCTGTGGTGACTGGTATTCTGTTCGGACTTGCGCCAGCATGGCAGGCCACGCGGGTCGACCAAATTGAGGCGCTGAAGGACGGTGGCCGAAATTCCAGTGAACGTTCTCGAACTGGTTTATTACGTTCCAGTTTCGTTGTGGCTGAAATCGCTCTGGCACTGGTGTTGCTGATATGTGCAAGCCTCGCATGGCAGAGCTTTCAGTATGCCAGGAGGATGAACGTGGGCCTCGATCCAGATCGTGTGCTCGTTGCGGGATTGAGGCTTGAATCGCATGGATACGACAGCGCGAGCGGATTGATCCTGATCCAGAAATTAAAGCATCGGTTGGAGGAGACATCAGGAGTGGAAAGTGTCGCTGTGGCCGATTGGCTGCCTCTCGGTTTTGAAGGGGGATCGACTACCGGTCTTCGGGTTGATGGTTACACCGCGAGTCCCGGCGAATACATGAATGCGGGAATCAGTTTTATTTCGCCTGATTATTTTCGCACCTTCCGAATTCCAACGCAGGATGGGCGCGAATTTGGAGATAGGGACACAGCAGAGTCACCACTGGTCGCAATCGTAAATGAAGAGGTTGCGAAGCGTTATTTCGCCGGCCACAGTCCCATTGGCGCGAAGATAAATTTTGCAGGAGCGGAACGCCGGATTGTTGGAATGGTAAAAAATGGGAAATATCGGAAGTTAAACGAACCACAGCAACCATTCATCTACCTTCCGCTCAGCCAGGATTTTCATGCGCACCTGGGTGTGGCTGTGCGGGTTGCGGGAAATCCTTACGCATACGTTTCGCATTTGCGCGCAGCTCTGAAAGAAGTCGACCCATCCGCACAGTTTTTTACAGAACTGAGCATGATCGATTACATGGGCTCGGCCTATCTGGTGCCGCGAATTGCGAGCACCTTGCTGGTTGCGTTGAGTCTGATCGCGCTCTTTCTCGCCACGCTTGGCATCTATGGGGTTACCTCATACGTAGTCAACCAGCGTATGCGGGAGTTTGGGATTCGAATCGCGCTCGGCGCGAAGCTCCAGGATATTTATAAACTCGTTCTGCACGCCGGAGTCAAGATGGCCGCAGGTGGAGTTGTTATCGGACTCGTGCTCTCGCTTGTTTGCACTCGGATTGTCTCACAGGTGCTTGTCGGTATAAAAGCGACCGATACGTTCACCTTTTTAATCGTCAGTTTCCTCTTAACGATAATAGCACTGTTCGCCTGCTTCATCCCGGCTCGTCGAGCGAGCAAAATTGATCCGATCGTGGCGCTTCGGCAGGAATGATCTAATATGCGACTTTTCAGTTTTCTTTTCGGTATTGCAGTGGTCGTTGTGCCGCTCTTTCAGGTCTGTGCTGTGGAGAGTCTGGTTGCGCCAGGGGCAACGAATAGAGTGGATCATCCGATTTCTTTGGCGGAAGCAATTAAGGCCGCGCTCGAAAAGAATCTGGAGGTGAAAATTGAACGATTGGGACCGGAGAAAGCGCGTTACAATCTGGATGCTGCGTATGGTGGTTACGAGCCGACGCTGGACGTAGCGGGTTCGCACAGCTTTACCAGTTCGCCCGGAGGACTGGATCCACAAAACCGGCCTTTTGCCGGTACCACGAGTGATCAGAATTCGTTCGATGTGGGCATTGGTGCTCGATTGCCTACCGGTCTGCGAATCGATCTCGGCACTACGGCGGAGAACACATTCGGTCGAAATCCAGGACCATTCGAAAACTCGAGTGGCAACGTGGCGATTAACTTAAGACAACCGATTCTGCGAAACCTCTGGTTCGATTCCACCTGGTTCCAGATCCATCTCGCGAAAAAGGATCTCAAGATATCTGAGCAGAATTTAAAGCTTCGTATTATGGATGTGGTCACCCGGGTGGCATCGACCTACTACGACCTCGCGTTGGCTGAAGAAAATGTAAGAGTGCAATTGAGTGGTATCGCGTTGGGAGAGCAGCTCGTTGCGGGAAATCGGGCGAGAGTTAATGCTGGGCGTGCCGCCGCCATCGAGGTAAAGCAGGCGGAAGCACAATTGGCAGGGCGGCAGGGTGATCTGCTCATTGCGCAACGTTTGTTCGCGGTGAACGAAACCGCTTTGAAAACGTTGACCAGCAGTGAATATACCGGCCTCGATGGGGTTCGCCTGCGTCCGAGCGATGCGTTAATAGTTCTGCCGGAGACCTATGACTTGTATGAGAATCGCGCGCGCGCGCTGGCAAATCGCCCTGACCTTTTGCAGGCTCGTATTGATTTGGAAAAGCGCGGCATCGCGCTGAAATATCAGTACAATCAGCGGTTGCCGCAATTGGACGTTGTGGGCAGCTATGGCCAAATCGGAGCCGGTCGTGAGTTCAATGATGCATTCAATGGAATCCGAAAAGGAGACAGCCCTGGTTATTCCTACGGCTTGTTGCTTTCGATTCCGCTGGGAAACCGGACCGCTCGAAATAACTACAAGTTCGCCCGGGCCGATAAGGAGGAGTCGCTCCTTAGGTTAAAGAAGCTTGAACAGGATATTCTGGCTCAAGTCGATGATGCCGTGAACCTGGCTCAGATTACTTTCCAGCGTGTCGATGCGACGCGGGCTGCCAGGATATTTGCGGAGCAGACGCTTGCGGCAGAGCAGCAGCAATTTGAGGCCGGAAAAAGCACGAGCTATTTCCTTTTGCAGTATCAGCAGCAATTGACACTCGCCCGCCTTAATGAAATCTCTTCCATCGCGGATTACAACAAGGCCCTGAACCAACTTGGATTCCGCAAAGGAACCACCCTCGATCAGCACCAATTGATGGTCGACGGCGGTCCTGCATCAGGGGGTAGTCCTGCGACAACATTACGCTGATATGATACCCTTTAAAGAATTATACTCAGCGGTATTCGGAATGAACGTTGAGAAAATTGAGCGCCGCCAAAACGCTGTCGTTTCAGTTCGGCGAGATCAATCTGACTTCCGGAAAATAGGCCCGATAGCGTTGGATATCCCGGGTAAGCAAGGTCAGGTTTTCAGCTTGCGCCTGTGCGCCGATATAGAAGTCGGGCAACGGACTGGTTTTTGCACCTCCCCGTTGGCGATACCGAATAAAAGCTTTTGCGGCGAGCATGGCTGCTTTCCACGGCAATTCCCTTCTTTGATATTCGGAAGGGCGAAAATAGCTTTCGAGCTGCGCTTGGTTATCAAATGCCAACGCGACTTCCGCAAAGATAATAGGATTAATGACCACCGGCCCTCGATCAAACGCCGCGGCAAGTTGTGCGGAAGACCATTCCGCCCAGCGAACGTCGTCTTGGATTACGTCCAGCAGAACGTTGCTGTCCACCAGCGTCATTGCCCTTCTCCGCGGGTCATTGCCAGAATTTGGTCTGTGGTCCGTTTTCGGTTTCCCTTGCCACGGAGCCGCTGCACGATGCTCGTTCCACGGGACTTGGTGTTAGGGAAACGGGTGATTTTAACGCCGTCAGGCATAAGCTCAAACTGCACCTCCGTTTGCGGTTCCCATCCAAACACATCCCTCATTTTCTTCGGCACTGTCACCTGGCCTTTGACTGTCATTCGACTCGTAGACATGCCAAAAAGTAATACTGAAAATGTAGAACCGTCAAATGTAATACCACATTATGTGTTCTCCTGTTTCGGTGCCCTTGTTTCCTTTCGGGAACAGGCACGCACAACTCATTTTTGTTGTCATACGGCAACTTTAAGAAAATGAATGACCTTCGCTTCGCTTTCCGCCAGTTGCTGAAGAATCCAGGTTTCACCATCGTGGCCGTGCTCACACTTGCGGTTTGTCTGGGTGCCAATCTAACCATATTCGCGGTAGTCGATTCCGTATTGTTGCGTCCACTTCCTTTCCCCGCGTCGGGACAGTTGGTTACTATGTACAATACTTATCCAAGGGCAGGGGTCGAGCGTGATGGGGCCTCACTTCCGAACTACTACGAACGTCGCGGCAACCTCTCCTCATTCTCTGGTATATCGGTCCTGCGGTATGATTCAGCCATAGTCGGTGACGTCGGTGCGACCGAACGCGTCGATGTTGTGTGTATCTCACCTGAATTCTTCTCGACACTCGGAGTGGGACCGGCCATCGGAAGAGTTTTCACCGAATCCAAAACAACCTATCAAACGGATGCGGTTGCGATTCTGACCGATACTTACTGGCGTCAGTACCTTAAAGCAGACCCCGCTGCGATTGGGCATCAAATTCGCGTCGATGGTAATTTGAGGACCGTGGTGGGCGTATTGCCTCCTAAATTCAGTTTTCTATCTTCAAAAGCTCAACTCTACTTTCCCCTCGCGTCGAGTCCTCAGGATCGATTGGTTAAGCAACTGAGTAAAACCTATGAATAATCTTCGATTTGCTCTTCGCCAATTGCTGAAGAATCCCGGTTTCGCCGTGGCTGCGATTCTATGCCTCGGGCTTGGTATCGGTGCCACGACTGCGGTATTCAGCGTCGTCAATGCCGTGCTGCTGCGGCCTTTGGCATACTTGAAACCGAATGAATTAATTCGTGTTTACACCGAGTTTCCCAATTTTCCTAATGGCGGTTTGAGGCGTTTCGCGCTTTCGCCGCCTGAATATCTCGATTTGAAGCGTCTCTTCAAATCGTCTGATTCAGTGGAAGCGTGGATCACCTCCGGCGTGAACGTTTCAAGCCGAAACGAGCCCGCGCGCGTTACGGCGGCCGCCGTGACCGGAAGCCTTCTGAATACACTAGGCGTGTCTCCAACGCTGGGACGCCTCCTTACTCCCGCGGACGACCTGCCAGGGGTTGACCGCGTGGCCAATATTTCCTTCGGGCTTTGGCAGCGCATGTTTGGAGCCGATCCTAATGTGGTTGGGCAGGAAGTAACGCTGATGGGTAGGAAATGCACGGTGATTGGCGTGATGCCAAAGGGTTTTCACTTTCCTCCTGGCGAAATCGATGCCCCCGAAATTTGGACGCAACTGCAACTTGACCCTGCCAATCCAGGCGAGCGGGGTAATCATGGTTTATCCGTTCTGGCGCGTTTGAAGCCTGGAGTTACTCAGGCGCAGAGTGACGCTGAACTCGCTTCACTCGTGAAACGTTGGAAGGAATTCGGTGCCTCGGATCATGGGTTCGATCCGGTGGGGCATACGCTTTTGAGCTTTGGGCTGCAGGATGAAGTTGTACGGGGGGTCAAGCCCGCGCTTCGAATGTTGCTTGGCGCAGTCTGCTTTGTCCTGCTGATTGCTTGCGTTAACGTCGCCAATCTGCTTTTGGCGCGGGCCGAGTCAAGGCAACGTGAGATTGCAATTCGAGGAGCGATCGGCGCGAGTCTCGGACGCCTCGCTTCGCAGTTTCTCGTTGAAGGCCTTTGTCTTTCATTTCTGGGCGCCGCACTCGGTTTGCTTCTGGCTCAGGGAGGTCTCGAACTGGTTCGAAGCATGAATGAGGCAAGTATTCCCCGTGCTTCTGAAATTAGCCTCGATCCGTTTGTCCTTTTATTCGCCCTCGCGATCTGCGTCCTCGCCGGACTGGCGTTTGGAATAACTCCCATCATACACGCTGCCAAACAAAACCTGCAAAATACACTTAAAACATCTGCAGGAGCCACCACAAGTTCGGTTATAACACATCGTTTCCGCCACGCCCTGGTGGTTGCCGAAATTGCCCTGGCGTTGGTTTTACTCGTTGGCACCGGCTTGATGCTGCGCGCTTTTTGGAAGCTCCAGCAGGTCAATGGAGGGTTTGATCCGGCGCATGTTGTGACCGCGTTTATTTCTCTGCCCGATACAACGTATCCTAATCAAAAAGCCGTTGCCGACTTTTGGGAGCGCCTCGAAGAAAGAATTGCCAGTCTGCCCGGTATCGAAAAGGCAGCACTGACTTCAGGGTTGCCTCCAGTGCGCGGAGCAAATGTTTCGGACACGGAAATAGAAGGTTTCGTTCCTGAAAAGGGCGGCCCCATTCAGAATGTCGATTTCTTCCACTCTGTCACAAAGAATTATTTCCAAACCATGGGAATTCGTTTGATTGACGGTCGCGCCTTTGACGAGCGTGATGGCCCGGGTTCGCTCGATGTGGCCGTGATCAATCAAACCATGGCCCGGACGTTTTGGGGGAATCAGAGCGCGATCGGACGGCGTGTCCGGCCCGGGTTTAGTGGGGCGTGGTGTACTGTCATCGGTGTCGTTGCGGACGTAAAAAACGCCGGAGTTGAAAAACCGACCGGAACAGAATTGTATCTCTTCTATAACCAGACACATCCATTCGGCTTACGAAACTTTTATATAACCGCTCGTTCTTCCGCGAAAGTTTCTTCCGTGGTCAGCGCACTCCG
>JAQGOX010000884.1 GCA_028293365.1 Verrucomicrobiales bacterium
GCTGGTGGCGACACTCCCGGTATTTTTAAATGCTCTTGCCGGCCGAGGGGTGCATGTGGTGACCGTGAACGACTATCTCGCTGCGCGCGACAGCGAGTGGATGGGGGCAGTTTATACTTTTCTCGGATTAACGGTGGGGTGCATTCTTCACGATCAATCGCCAGCCGAACGCAGGGCACAATATAACTGCGATATCACCTACGGGACCAACGCAGAGTTCGGGTTTGATTATTTGCGCGATAATGGCATGGCTACCCGGCCCGAAGAACAGGTTCAGCGCGGGCATTACTTTGCAATCGTTGACGAAGTGGATTCGATTCTGATTGATGAGGCGCGCACTCCATTGATCATCAGCGGTCCCGCAGTGGTCCACATCGATAACAAATATGACCAGCTAAAACCTCTGGTTGAGTCTCTAGTGCGTGCACAGGAAAAGCTTTGCAATCGCTTCTTGAGCGAGGCTGAGCAACTGATCAAAAAAGCGGCCGACGCTGGAGGGGGAAAAGCCTCTAAATCCGAAGAGACCGATCGGGAAATTGGGTTATTGCTTTACCGGGTGAAACTGGGCACACCTCGCTCGCCTGGATTAGCCAGTTTGCTTGAAGATGCCGAAAATCAGCGGCGCATGATCAAGGCCGAATTGGACCTGCATGTTGACCAGTCCAAAAAGCAACTCTACGAGCAAAAGGAAGAGCTGTTCTTTGCAATGGATGAGAAGAGCCATGATGCTGATCTTACTGAGAAGGGACGCAATTTTATCAGTCCGCAGGAACCGGACGCGTTCGTGCTTCCTGATCTTAGCACGGCCTTCCATGAGATCGATACCGGACCAGAACCGGATCCCCGGAAGCGATTGGAAGCCAAGGCCAAGTTGCAGGCTGAGTTCGAGCGCCGTGCGCAACAGATTCATAGCATTTCCCAGTTGCTGAAAGCTTACGTTCTCTATCAGAAGGATGTTCAATATGTCGTCCAGGATAACAAAGTCATCATCGTCGACGAGAACACCGGTCGATTGATGACGGGCCGGCGCTGGAGTGATGGATTGCATCAAGCGGTCGAGGCAAAAGAAGGTGTTGAGGTTGAACGGGAAACCCAAACGTTTGCCACGATCACCATTCAGAATTATTTCCGGTTATATCAGAAACTTGCTGGTATGACCGGTACTGCTGAAACGGAAGCCTCGGAATTCTTCGATATTTATAAATTGGGTGTTCAGGTAATCCCGACCAATCGTCCCATCGCGCGCAAAGATGCGCATGATACCGTTTACAAAACACGGCGTGAGAAATTTAACGCAGTTTTGAAAGAGATTGAAACGGTTCACAAACAGGGCAGGCCTATCCTGGTGGGAACGATTTCAGTTGAGATCAGCGAGTTTCTTTCGCGCCTGCTGAAGAAGGCTGGAATCGTGCATTCGGTTTTGAATGCGAAGTTCCATGAACAGGAAGCTGAAATTGTTTCGCGCGCGGGCCAACGTGGATCTGTAACGATTGCGACCAACATGGCCGGTCGTGGTACGGACATCAAACTGGGATCAGGGATTCAGGATATTGGTGGGCTGCACGTGATCGGCACGGAACGGCATGAATCGCGGCGTATTGACCGGCAGTTGCGCGGTCGTTGCGCGAGACAGGGTGACCCGGGTTCATCGCACTTTTTCATCGCGCTCGAAGACGATCTGATGCGCTTGTTCGGATCTGATCGTATTACGAAGGTAATGGAACGGGTGGGGCTGGAAGAAGGCCAGGAATTGGAGCACCCACTTCTGAATCGATCCATTGAAACCGCGCAAAAACGAGTCGAACAGCATAACTTCCAGCAGCGGAAACGGACGCTCGAGTACGACGACGTGATGAACAAACAGCGTGAAGTCATTTATGGCTTCCGCAATGAAATCCTTCATTCTGACGATGTTCAGGATCGATTGATGGATGTGATGGAAGAGGTTGTCATCCAAAAGGTGACGCAGTTCACGTCACCGGATGAGAATCATGAGGAATGGAACGTGCGCGGTTTGGCAGACTGGGTGAATCTCACCTTCCCGCTCGGCGTGCCTGAGGCAGAAATTGTAAAAGCGGCCAATGCGGGTCACGAAGTGCCGGTGCCAGGTTCCATTTTCGATGGCTTGAGCGCGGCACAGTTTGCGGTCTGTGAGTTCATTTCCAACGCAGTTCGCAACGCCTACAAACTGAAGATCAGCTTTGAGAATTCGGAAGCGCTAAAGTCGGTGGAGCGTTACACGATTCTGAGCGCGATCGATAAGATGTGGCAGGAACATCTTTACGGGATGGACAGTCTTCGTTCGAGCATTGGTCTCCGCGCGTATGGACAGCGCGATCCATTGATCGAATACCAGTCTGAAGCGTTCAAGATTTTTGAAGAACTGATGGTGAATATCAAAACAGAGATTTGCCGTAATATCTTTTTGAGCGCATCGAGTTTGATGGCCTTTCAGCAGTTCATCCAGAAATTGCCTCAACAGACCATCCATACCGAAACCAGCGCCTTCGGGGCGGGAGCAGCGGCAGGCACAACCGCGACGGCGAACGCAAGTGAACTGGTCAGCCAGGCGAATGAGGAAGTGGCGAAGGCCAAACCGGTGCGAACCGGTCCGAAAGTTGGGCGGAATGATCCGTGTCCCTGCGGCAGTGGAAAAAAATATAAGCTTTGTTGCGGAAAAAACGGCTAGTGACGGGCGCAAACTATGGCGAGAACAGCTCTGATCACAGGCGCCTCGCGTGGAATCGGAAAGGGGATTGCACTCGCCCTGGCTCGCGCGGGCTTTGACCTGATTCTCAACTATCGAGCTAATGCGGAGGCAGCCGAAACCGCCAAAAAAGAGTGCCAAGCTCTGTCTCCCAATATTCGCGTCGCCACGTTTCAGGCGGATATTGCGGAGGCCGAGGAGAGAAAAAGGTTGGTTGATTTTGCTCGCGGCGAGTTTCCTCGTCTCGATTTGCTCGTAAATAATGCGGGAGTTGCACCCGAGCTGCGAACGGATTTGCTGGAGGAAACAGAAGAGTCCTTTGACCGTTTGCAGCGGATCAATTTGAAGGGGCCTTATTTCCTCACCCAACTGGTCTCGAAATGGATGATCGAGCTGCGTCAACGCGAATCAAAGGATTACCATCCTTCGATCATTACCATTTCCTCTGTGAGCGCCTATACGGCGTCAGTTAATCGGGGTTCATATTGCGTGTCCAAGGCGGGCCTTTCGATGTTGACCTCCCTGTATGCCGCGCGGCTCGCGGAATATGGAATTAATGTCTACGAAATTCGACCCGGGGTCATCGCCACGGATATGACCTCTGCCGTGAGTGCGAAGTACGACAAGCTTATTTCTGAAGGCCTTACGCCCATCGCTCGATGGGGCACGCCCGATGACGTCGGCAAGGCTATCGCAACGATTGCTGAAGGAAGTTTTCCGTTTAGTACTGGCGAGGTGTTTAATGTGGATGGTGGTTTTCATCTGAGGCGGCTTTAACAATTTAATCACTTTCCAGCCATGCCTATAAAGATTGATCCGAAGGTCACACCCCTGGCATTGCTCCCGAATCTGAACCGCCTGTTCAATCTGTCCGCCGATAAAATCAGGAGCATCGAAAAAGGTTGGAATCCTGCGAGAGGCACGCCGGTATTTACTGTGAAGGGGAAATACACTTCGCGAGGATGGACCGAGTGGACCGAAGGATTTCAGCATGGAGCAGCGTTCCTGCAATTCGATGCCACTGGTGAAGCTGAATATCTTGAACTCGGTCGCGCACGGACAATCGAGCGGATGGCCAGCCACGTTTCCCATACCGGAGTGCATGACCATGGGTTTAACAATGTCTCAACCTATGGAAATCTCCTGCGGCTCATTCGAGAGGATAGAACGAGTCCCCTCCCTATGGAGGAAGATTTTTGCAAGCTTGCACTCAAAGTTTCCGGTGCGGTGCAGGCGGCGCGTTGGACACCGATTAAAGGTGGAAGAGGTTACATTTATTCGTTTAACGGACCCCATTCGTTGTTCATCGATACGATGCGATCGTTGCGCTCGCTTGCAATTGCTCATCGGCTCGGTCACGTCTTAATGGGAGAACGGGATCAACGCATTTCCCTGTTGCAACGCATTATCGAGCATTCCCAGGTAACGGCTGAATTCGCGATTTACCGGGGGAAGGGCCGGGATGCATATGACGTTCCCGGCCGAACAGCGCACGAAAGCATTTTCAATACGAACGACGGAGCATATCGTTGCCCGAATTCTCAGCAGGGTTATTCTCCGTTTACAACCTGGACACGTGGTCTTGCGTGGGCGATTTGCGGCTTTGCCGAACAACTCGAGTTTTTGGGTTCACTGCCGTTGTCTGAATTCCAGGGATTAGGAGACCGCACGAAGATCCTTGAATCATTTCGGCGGTCGGCGCAGTTAACGGCAGATTATTACATCGAAGAAGCCTGTGCCTGTGGCGTTCCGGTTTGGGATACAGGTGCGCCTCACCTCCGTGAAATGGGAGAATACAAGAATCATCCGGCCGATCCATTCAATGCTTGTGAGCCGGTGGATAGCTCTGCTGCCGCGATTGCTGCGCAGGGATTGTGGCGGTTGGGGAGTTATTTATCAGCCCGAAACAAAAAGGAGGCTGCCCGCTACGGGCAAGCCGCTTTGACTATCGCAAAAACTTTGCTGGATGAGCCTTATATCAGCCTTTCACCAAAACATCAGGGGCTGCTCTTGCATTCCGTTTATCATCGTCCCAACGGATGGGATTACACTCATCCGGGACAGAAAATACCAAATGGCGAAAGTTCCATGTGGGGAGATTACCACCTTCGAGAACTCGCACTGCTGCTTTTGCGGAAGACTACTGGCCAGAATTATCTGACGTTTTTCGCAGGGCTGTGAGGTTCAATGTGGGTTCGTTTTATAGGTCCCGCAGAAGTGGGCTGAATGTAGAAAGCGATTTTTAATGCCGCGTTCCCGCCTGCATAAACCGTTACGCGTATTTTTGAACGATCACCTTGTTGGGTACCTAGAGATTGCGTCGATGCTTTGTAATTTGTACCTGCTGCTGACGCCGTTAATATTACGGCGGGTATTGAGGGGGCGATGATAAGCACGAGGAGATTGGAGAATCGCTCAATAACCTGGTGCGGCTTCGCTAAATAGAAAGATGTCAAGCGGTCGGTGGTGCTTCGTCCGGCGCGCTCGAGAGTTGGGCTTGCATGGAATGGAACAGGAGCAAACAGAGAGAACAGAGGCTTAAAAACGAGTCGGGAAGTACTTTTTTCGACGCAGGGGCCAAACAGAGACATCGGATCGGATTGGATTGGATTGGAACAGATCGGATCTCGACAGAGACCCGGGATTGACGCACTCTGCGGCCCACAATGCCGTATCGCCATAGCCTCTTTGCCGTAGTCATCGCTACCTTGTTGTTGTTTTGCGCCGCCCGGGCGGAAGTTCATTTGCCGCCTGGCTTCGCTATCGAAGTCGTGGCTGGTCCGGAGCTTGTGAGCGAGCCGATGGATCTGACGTTCGCCCCCGACGGAGCCGCTTGGGTTACCGGCCGCGCCGGCGACCTGTGGCGCATCGATCCTGCTGACCACTCGACTCACCGAGTTGGACGAGTCGATACCGATGTGAGCGGCGACCGAGGGTTACACGGGGTGGCATTGCATCCCGATTTTCCCAAGACGCCGTATCTGTTTCTTTCCTATCACGCCACGAATCATTTGGAGTCCAAATATCGGGCTCGCATCGCCCGGTGGACGGTGGTTGGAGAAGGTGCAAAGGCTATGCTGGATCCGGCAAGTGAGAAGAGTCTGGTGGAGTGGGATGGGGACCAGGCGGGGCAGCACGTAGGCGGCGGACTGTTGGCTCATCCGACGGAACGGTTGCTTTACGTCACCACTGGCGAAAACAACCAAAACGCACATCTCCGTGAATACTGTGATGATCCTGAGAACAAGGCGCAATCGTTGCGCGACCTGCGTGGGAAAGTATTGCGGGTGGGATTTGACGGCTCCATTCCGGCGGACAACCCCTTCACCAAGACTGCGGGCGCGCAGGGTCTGATCTATACCCGGGGGCACCGGCAGCCGTGGGCACTTTCTTATGATGCTCCGACCGGGTTGATCCTACTGGCGGAAAACGGAGGCGACCTCGCTGATGATTATGATGAGGTGAACCGGATCGCTGCGGGTGCGAATTATGGCTGGCCCAAGGTCTTTGGCGATGGATGGTCCACGTTTTCGCGCACGAACCATGTGGATGGGTTTACGTCGCCGTGGTTCATGTACAAGCGGAACACTGGCGACTCTTGCGTCGGAGCGGTTATCTATCGTCCCTCACAGGCGGGCGGCGGTTATCCGGCAAAGTACCATGGGTCCTTGTTCTATGCCGATTTCGCGCGCAAATCGGTGCGTAGCGCACCGGTGGACCCCGGGACGAACAAGCCCGGTGCAAGCGAACAGTTTCTGCTGGGCCTGACGGCGGGCCCGCTGGCTCTCCGTCTCGGACCGGACGGAGCGCTCTACGTGATCACGCATGGCGGGGCACCGAAAGCCTCAACCAATGACATGGTGGCGCGAATTGTCTGGAAGCCCTAAAAGTTAACGATGAAGCCTTGCTGCCTTCATCGCCTACCGGCCTGACTTACTGTTGCGTATCGTATGTGGAACGTTATTGCAATTAACGTTTCACAGAGGATACGTTATCATTTATGTCGGAGAAGCAATCATTGCCACTGCCAGCGGCGCGCGCGCTACGAGAGCTAGGCCGGGATCTGGCACTGGCCCGACGGCGGCGTGGCATCTCCACCGAAGATATGGCGGCACGGCTGTTCGTGGGACGAAGCACGCTGTGGCGTTTGGAAAAGGGTGATCCGACTGTCTCGCTGGGAACGCTTGCCACGGCAGCTTTTGTTCTCCAATTGCACGACCGCCTTGCCAGTCTCGCCGCACCCTCCAAGGACACCCTGGCCCTCAAGCTTGACGAAGAGCGGCTTCCCCGCCGGATCCGACGGAAACAACCATGAGTATCGAGGTCCATTTGGATTGGGAGGGAACCACCCATCCGGTGGGGGTGCTCCATTCGGCTACGCGCGGTGCATCAGTCACGTTCGAATATCTGGCCGAGTGGCTCGCACGCCCGAAAGCCTTCGCCATTGATCCCACGAACCTTCCGCTACGTTCCGGGCCACATCATGGGACGGCACTTTTCGGAGCGCTTCAGGACTGCGGCCCGGATCGCTGGGGCCGGGTCCTCATTGAGCGGGCAGTTCGCCGTCACATTCTCGAATCCAAACCCTACCGGGATGTCGATTACGTCCTGGCGCTTGAGGACTCCTCGCGCATCGGAGCGCTCCGGTTTCGAATCGATGCCAACGGCCCCTTTCTGGCGGCCAATGACGGAAGAATTCCTCCGGTCGTGCAGTTGGCCGCCCTAATGAATGCGGCCGATGCTGTTCATGGCGAGACCGAGACTGCCAAGGACCTTCGCTTTCTCCTCGGGGCGGGTTCACCCGTGGGCGGAGCTCGACCGAAGTCCGTGGTGGCGCTTCCGGATGGGCGGTTGGCTATCGCCAAGTTTCCCAAGCCCGACGATATTCGGGACATCGCGGCGGGTGAGATCCTCGCGCTGACCCTGGCGGCGAAAGCCGGAATCCAGGTCGCCGAGCATCGGCTCATCGTCGTCAAGGGCCGGGGCGTCTCCCTAATTACCCGATTCGACCGGGACGGCGCGAACCGAATTCCTTTCCTGTCGGCCTGTAGTCTGCTGGGGTTTGGTCAAAGCGAATCGGGTGCCTACACCATGCTCGCTGACGGTATTCGCCAGTTCGGCGATGATGTGCGTGGCGATCTGCGCGAACTCTGGAGACGACTTGTCTTTTCGCTGCTGGCGAGCAACTACGACGATCATCTGCGCAACCACGGTTTCCTGATGCGGACGGCGGGGCACTGGTCGCTATCACCCGCTTACGACCTTAACCCCGTACCGGAAATCGACCGTGCGCAAACGCCGAAGACCGCAGTCACGGAGGAACAAGAAGCTCCGAGCGTGGCGGTGGCGTTGGACGCGGCATCACGCTTCGGCCTGCGTGTACCGGAAGCCAGGTCCATTCTGCGCGAAATCTTGAAAGCCGTGTTGGATTGGCGAAAGACTGCCCGGCAAATCCGGATGTCGGCCAGTTCCATTGCCACCTACGCCAGTGCCTTCGAACATTCACTTATCGAGGAAGCCAGCAAGTTGATGGGTTGAAAAGTCAGTCGGTTAAAGTCAGAAGTAAGAATGCTGAATTAAGAAATTACAGGAAGGATTTCCAATGCGCTCAGACACTATTTATCAGACGAAAAAAGCCGGGGATTGCTCCCCGGCCTGGATTCCTCCCGACACTATCTTTCAGTCGCCTTAACCACGGGCGACACACAACTGGCTTCGGCTATGAGCAGCCGAGGCTTTCCCCGCAGTTAAGGCATTTATAACAGGCGCCGTTGCGCACGGCGAGATGGCCGCAGTTTGGGCAAGTCGGCGCATCCTGTTGAAAGTGTTTGATTGCATCGCTCAGTGTGGCGACCGTTCGAGCGCCGCCGTTGGTGTAATAGGCGCTCGCGGGTTTGGCGCTTTTTAAGGCAGACGCTTCTTCTGAAAGCGGCAGGTCAGGAACCGGCCTATTCACTTTTTTTTTGAGTTCTTCGAGCAGGCCCGGCATCGCCAGTTCAGGCTGATTGCGATTGGGGACATTTGCCTCGCGATAGCCTTCAATAAACTGGATCGCCATCCAGCGGAAGACATAATCGGTGATGGACGAGGCGTTCCGGATGTCGGGGTTTTTGGTAAAGCCCGAGGGTTCGAAACGTTGGTGGGCGAATTTTTTGACGAGCGCATCCAGCGGTACGCCGTACTGAAGTGCCATGCTTGTGAGCGTTCCGATGCTGTCCATCAAACCGCCGATGGTGGAACCTTCCTTCGCCATTGTAATGAAAAGTTCGCCCGGTCTGCCGTCTTCGAACAGGCCGACGGTGAAATAACCTTCGTGACCAGCGATGTCGAACTTATGGGTAATCGCCGTGCGTGTTTCGGCAAGGCGGCGGCGCAATGGTTTGCCTGCCTCGTTCCGAAGCTTCGCAACGTCCGCTTCAAGTTCTTTGATGCGCATGTCGTCGGTGATGACGATTTCCGCTTTGGCGTCCACTCCTTCATTAGTCCGTTTGGTGTTCAAAGGTTGTGAGCGTTTGGATCCGTCGCGATAAATTGCGACGCATTTCAAACCCATTTGCCAGGCTTGAACATAGGCGTCCGCGATATTCGCCACGGTGCATTCGTTGGGCAGGTTCACCGTTTTGGAAATGGCTCCGCTAATGAAGGGTTGAGCCGCGGACATCATTTTCAAATGAGCCATGTACTGAATACTGCGTTTGCCTTTGTAGGCCTTGAATGCGCAATCAAAAACCGAAAGATGTTCGGGTTTCAGGCCGCTCTTTATGGTCAAACCGTTTTCTTCGACATCTTCGATGGTATCGAACTTTTCGATATGCGCGATGATGGCTTTCTTTTCATCCACAGTATAACCGAGGCGATCCAATCCTTCCGGCACTGTGCCGTTGACAATTTTCAGCATTCCTCCGCCCGCCAGCAGTTTATACTTCACGAGGGCGATGTCGGGCTCGATTCCGGTCGTATCGCAATCCATCAGGAAGGCAATCGTCCCCGTGGGCGCTAAAACGGTGACCTGAGCGTTCCGATATCCATGCTTTAGACCTTGCGCAAGGGCGCGATCCCAGCAGCCCCGGGCTTCAGTCTTGAGATAGTTAAATTCGCTGCTCGCCTGGATGCCATCGACCGCATCCCGATGTTGCCGAATAACCCCAAGCATTGAGTCCACGTTGTCCTTTGTCACCGGCTTGGAGACACCGGCGCATCGGGCATCGCGATAGCCTTCAAAGGGCTGCATGACACTGGCGATTTGGGCAGACTGCTCGTAAGCGTGGCCAGTGAGAATGGAGGTTAACGCTCCTGCGAGTGCGCGGCCTTCGTCCGAATCATAAGCCAGTCCGTAGCTCATGATGAGCGAACCAAGATTGGCATATCCGAGGCCAAGCGTGCGGAAAATATGAGAATTCTCAGCAATCGGCTGCGTGGGATAGCTCGCATTGTCCACCAGGATTTCCTGGGCGGTGATATAAATTCGAATTGCAGCTTTGTAGCGGTCCAGGTCGAATGTGCCATCCGCGCGTTTGAATTTCATCAGATTCAATGACGCGAGGTTGCAAGCGGTGTTGTTTAGAAACACGTATTCGGAGCAGGGATTGGTCGAGTGAATCGGCTCCGTGCCTTTGCAGGTGTGCCATTTTTGGATGGCGCCATCATATTGCATTCCCGGGTCTCCGCAGATCCAGGTGCCTTCAGCTATTTTGGTTAAGAGCGTGCGCGCATCCTTTTTTGCAAGTGGTTGCGCCGAGGTTACCGTGCGGGTCCACCATTCTTTGCCGTTGACGGCGGCATTCATGAATTCATCGGAGGCGCGGACCGAAAGGTTTTCGTTCTGGTACATGACGCTCCCGTAAGCGTCGCCGTTGTACGAGCCGCTATAGCCTTGTTCGATCAAGGCCCAGGCCTTCTTCTCCTCTTTCTGTTTAGCGTCGATGAACTCTTCGATGTCACCATGCCAGTCCTTCAAGGTGTTCATTTTGGCGGCGCGGCGTGTCTTGCCGCCGGACTTCACGACATTGGCGACCTGGTCATAAACTTTCAGAAAAGAGAGCGGTCCGCTGGGCCGTCCGCCGCCACTCAGTTTTTCTTTGCTGGAACGAATGGGGCTTAGGTCAGTGCCGGTGCCGGAACCATATTTGAACAGCATGGCCTCGCTGTATGCGAGGCGCATGATGTCTTCCATGTTGTCTTCCACTGATTGAATAAAGCAGGCGCTTCCCTGCGGGAATTCATACTGCGTTTTGGCTCGCTCAGCCCGGTGTGTTTTGGGATTGTAAAACCAATTTCCCTGAGCGGAATTTTTGCCAACACCATATTCGTGATAGAGCCCTACGTTAAACCAAACCGGGGAATTAAAAGCCCCATATTGATTCACACAAAGCCACACCAATTCATCATAGAAAACTTCGCTATCTTCTTTGGAAAAATAGCCATCGCGCATTCCCCAATCCGCAATGGTGCGACAAACACGATGAATTAACTGGCGAACGGAGGTTTCGCGTTCGGCGGTGTTTTGTTCTCCGTAAAAATACTTCGAAACAACCACTTTCGTTGCCAGAATCGACCACGATTTGGGTACTTCAACGTTTTCCTGTTTGAAAATTACCTTGCCGCTGTCATCGGTTATTTCCGCCGTGCGCTTGTCCCATTCGATCTGATCGAAAGGTTTAATTTTGGCATCACTAAAAACGCGCGCCAGTTTGAGACTTTTTTTCGAGGAATTCATAGTTCGCCGAGACCCACTTCGACCGGAAGTAACGGAAATTTTCGAGCGCCGCTTGCCGGCTGTGTCGGATTCGAGAACCTGATCGCGAGCATCAATCATGGTGTGACCTTTGGTTGTGAGTTCATTGTGAGTATGTTTTGTTTGTGCCGGATGGTGCGGCCTGCCAAAATTTTACCGATTTACGCCAAAATCCCTTTTTGCGTGGGTGTGTTCGCTTCACAATTTTGGAGGAACTCACCCCATTCGTAGGGGAACAAAACCACGTTACCACTACAGGTTGTGGTAGCAAGATTTTTTCGGAAAAATTTGGCCCCTCTTTCACAAGCTTTGAGTTTCAAGAACTTGGAACTAAAAAACCCTCTTTCGCGCTGCTTGAATTCAGAATGAGCCCCGTCCGAAAGGCATATCTTCCCGGATGGAAAAGCAAAATGTTATCTCAGGTTAAGAGGTAAAATTCAGTCTTCGTCCTACGCCTGGTAATTGGGAGTCCCTCAATTGCGCGAGCGTTGACGCGAAATTACTGTAGCCCGAGGATTATGAAATTTACGCCACACAATGTGCTCGATCTTTTTAAACAGGCGGGGAAAGACTGGTCGGACGATAAAGCTCCGCGTCTCGGAGCGGCTCTGGCGTATTATACCATTTTTTCCCTGGCGCCATTAATTATAATAGCCATCGCTATTGCCGGATTCGTATTTGGAGAAGATGCGGCCCGCAAACAAATCTTTGATCAGATGAATGGTCTGGTTGGGTCTGAAGGCGGCGGAGCCATACAATCGATGCTGGTCGCGGCCAACAAGCCGCATCAAGGAATGGTTGCCACCGCAATTGCCGTCGTGACGCTACTGGTTGGATCGACCGGCGTATTTATTCAGCTTCAGGACGCATTGAACACAGTTTGGGATGTGAAACAAAAACCAGGGCAGGGGATCAAAGGGTTTCTTTTGAATCGGGTTCTTTCGTTCGCGATGGTTTTTGGAATCGGATTTCTCTTGTTGGTTTCACTGGTTTTAAGCGCTGGTTTGGCGGCGGTCGGCAAATACATGACTGGCCTGATGCCGGGCATGCAAATGGTTGCCCAATTCTTGAACCTGGTCGTGTCGTTCG
>JAQGOX010000897.1 GCA_028293365.1 Verrucomicrobiales bacterium
CCTGGAAACTGGCCAAAATGATAAAAACCAATATCCATTTCAATTTCGAGCCGAGCGCGCTTTCTTTCATCAATTTCAAACTGACTGCTGCCGACACCGGCTTTCTTGCAGATTGAGGGCGCAATATCGCTTTGAATGACATTGAGTCAAATTCTCGTTGACCACTTTACCGCGAATCGGTCACCTAACTTGGCCGAGGTTCAACGGTCTGACCGAGCGAACAACCCCGCCAAATCGGCAAATAGCCCGTGAGGCAGTGTAGTTTATCGCGCCGTCTGATCAATAAGCGCGCAAGGTAGCGAACGGACCGCTGGGCCGTTCGAACGCCCGTAACGAAACCGTTCGTTAACCAAAAACTCTCGAGCGCATTCGGGCGTTTCTTCAAACCGGCTTTTGCTCGGATTTGGAGCTAATCGCCATGGAGACGAGGCGCGAGGGCGCATTTTGGAAGAAATCGGCCACCGATGAGCAACGACGTGTCCATGATAAGAAGCCCAAAGACGGGTAAAAATGCAGTCTGAAGACACGCCCTCGGCTTGCTCAAATCTCCACCAGGTTTCCGTCAAACAAGTGGAACGCTCAAATACATTACATTCGAATCAGTCGCGGTCTGTCTTCTAAAGAGCTTCCTGACCAGCACCTCGATCACATCCCCCGAACCGCCGCGGGTTGCCGAAAACAGGGGCAGCCATTAAACCTCGCCTGACTCGATCACCCCGGAGGGGTGAAAGATCAATAGCCGGGGGTTGAGGTTTACCACGTTTCACGTGCGGTTCACCACGTTTCACGTGGGCCCTGTGGAAACGATACCCTCGGAAGCGCCCAAGGTAGCGAACGGACCGCTGGGCCGTTCGAACGCCCGTAACGAAACCGTTCGTTAATTAAGAACTGTCGAGCGCATCAGGCACATCCAAATCTCCGGCAGGTTTCCTTCAATCAGATGGAAGGCTCAAATACACTACATTCGAATCTGCCGCGCTCTGTCTTCTAAAAAAGTTTCCTCACCGGCATTTTTGAAGCTGCGGGTTGCCAAATAAGTGCCAGCCATTAAATCTCGCCTGACTCGATCACTCCGGAAGGGTGAAAGATGCGTAGCCGGGGGTTGAGGTTCACCACGTTTCACGTGCCGTTCACCACGTTTTACGTGGGCCCAGCGGAACCGATACCGCCGAAAACAAAACCCAATACCATCCTCATTCGTGCATTGTGCATGCCGGTGTCCGGCGCAGGCAGATGTTGCTTTGGGTGAATCCATTTCGGCGCTCCATGGGCCAATAAAATCATCGAACGGTTTGGATCGTGTCCAGATAGACGTTTGTAAGTTTGTGATATTTTGCTGCTTTTTCGATCTTAGGCCAGCGTTGCTTTAACCATCCGCCAAATTCCTCGCGACGCATATTGCCAACTCGCAGGTGAATAACGCGGGGAGGTGGTGATGTGAGAATGATCCGCTGAGAAAAGTCCGCATCTTTTGTCACGATGGCCAAATCATAGCGCCCCGCATATCTCCAGAGAGCGGAGTCAGACATTCTCGCCCCCAAACTCGAAGCGGAGATGACGGCAAGGGTAGTCGATAAACCAGTTACGAGCGGAAGATTCTCGTCGAAAAGGAAGCCGGTCATGCCGCCGGTTCGAGCCGGTATTGATTGTGCATTAGCCGGGCTGCGTGGTTGAGACACGCAAGCACTTGCGCCCGCGTGAGAGTCGGATACGCCAGCAAAACTTCGTCCACGGAATCGCCAGCGGCCATCATGCCCAAAACAGATTCGACGGCAATGCGGGTCCCGCGTACAACTGGTCGCCCGTTGCAAATGTCGAGATTTACTTCGATATCGTCCTGTTTCACGAATTAAAAATACGCTATTTGCAATTGGTTGCCAATAATCAATGCTCAACTCGGGAAAGGCGGAAGAGCGTATATACCTCAAATAAATGAGACCCCTGTTTCTCGTTTAGGGGTCGGCCATTATGCTGAGGTGTCAGTTATGCTGAGATCGTTTTAGCGGTTGCTCAATATTTCTTTTCTTTTGCGGAAAATAAGGTAGGAGGAAGAATGGCGGAGTGTTGAGAGCTTGGGCTCTCAACGTTCGTCATGAAGAAGAAGAAGCACTGTCACGCCGACTCAAAGCGAGGGAAGGCCACCCGCCATCTCAGCATAATTAAGGCCGCGCGGCCTTCGCGGAGTGTCGAGCGATTGCGCCGCCAGTATGAGCAGCATCTGGATCAGGTTGCCGGGCTGACTGAGGCAACACGATCAGTCTATTGGCTCTTCATCGGGCAGTTTCTGCAACGGCGCTTCGGACGCCGCTCATTGCGGCTCGAGGCGCTCAGGGCCGAGGACGTCAACAGGTTCATTCAGCACCGCGGGCTTCGTCTGCAATGCAGTTCCCTGCACGTACTGGCAGCGGCGTTGCGAAGCTTTTTGTCGTTCACCCACTTTACGGGTCGCACGCCGCTTCCGTTGGCCAACGCCGTGGTTTGTCCCGCGCCTCGACCGCGCAGGCCCATTCCAGAGACGTTCTCAGAGTCGGAGTTGCGCCGCTTCCTGAAGGCCTTCGATCGCACTCAATCGATCGGAAAGCGCGATTTTGCCATGGCTTTGTGCCTGTGTCGCTTGGGATTGCGAGCCAAGGAAGTCACCTCCCTGAAGCTGGAGGATGTGGACTGGCGGGCTCGGACCCTGCATCTGCGGCAGACCAAGACTCGGCGCAGCAGACTGGTGCCGCTTCCGGCAGATGTGGCCAGGGCCATCCGGAGTTACTTGCGGGCGGGACGCCCGCCCAGCACATCTGGCCTGGTGTTCGTTCAGCAGCGACTGCCTTATACAGGTGCGGACCGCCGATCCGGGTTTCTCCGAGCCGCTATGCGAAGCGCTTACACCCGGGCAGGTTTGCGCCACAAGGGGGTTCACATCTTGCGGCACACCTTGGCCACGCGACTTCATCGGCGCGGCGTCCAGCTTAAAACCATCGCCGACTTGCTCGGGCACGTTTCGATCGACACCACCGCTGGCTACGCTCGGGTCCATCTGCGTCAACTCCGGCAGGCCGCCCTGCCTTGGCCACGTTAATGAGGCGCAAAGCCACCATGACCTCGCGCGTCCAGAGCTACCTGAGGCAACGGCGCGCTCTGGGCTATAAGCTTTTTCGCGAAGGCCGCCAACTGCTCAACTTCGCCCGTTGTGCCGACCGGGCGCGCCATCGGAGACCGCTGAATACAGCCTTGGCCCTGCGTTGGGCCACGCTGCCTCGGGCTGCCGATCCGGCTTATCACGCCCGACGCTTGGACATTGTACGGGTCTTTGCTCGACACCAAGCAGTGCGCGAGCCAGCCACGCAGGTTCCCCCACGTCACATTTTAGGGCCGGCTTTTCGTCGCAAATCGCCACACCTATTTACGCCTGGGCAACTTCGCCAACTGCTGCGGCGCTGTGGTACCTTGTCCGGCCAGTTTCGGGGGTTGACCTATCGAACACTGCTGGGACTGCTGGCTGCCAGCGGACTGCGCATTTCTGAGGCGTTGGCGCTGATGGTGCAGGACGTGGACCTTGACCAAGGGGTTTTGACGATCCGCTTCAGCAAATTCGAGCATACGCGGCTGGTGCCGTTGCACCCTTCCGCCCTGTCGGCCTTGCGCCGCTACGCCCGAAAGCGAGCCAGCCTGTTCCCGCGCTCCCAGACGTTCTTTGTCTCGGATCGGGGCCAAAGGTTGCAGTATGGCGCGGTGAACCGAGTGTTCATCGGTTTGTCTGGAGACATGATCCCGGCCAACGGACGCCGCCGTGTCCGGCTGCATGATCTGCGCCACACTTTTGCCTGCCGGGTTTTGCTGCGTTGGCAACACAGCCGGCGCGGAGCCGCCGGCCGCGTCGTGATTCTCTCCCGCTACCTGGGCCACGTCCATATCCGCGACACCTATTGGTATCTCACTGCAGTGCCCGAACTCCTCAAGCAATCAATCGGCCAGTTTGGTCCGCCCTTGCCATGAAGAGCGTTAGTTTCCAGGAACTACTGATCCGTTTCTTCAACGAACATCTTCGCCAGCAACGCCAGGTCAGCCGCCACACGATTGCGGCCTATCGCGACACATTTCGGCTGCTGCTGCGCTTCCTCAAACGAACTTATCACGTTTGCCTTGCGACCTTGGAGCTTAGCGGGCTGACGCCGGAGCGCGTTCTGTCGTTCCTGGCCTATCTGGAGCAACAACGAGCCAATTCCGCGCGCAGCCGCAATGCTCGGCTGGCCGCCATTCGGTCCTTTGCTCATTACGCGGAGGATACGCTCGGCCCGGATCTGCCCGCGTCCATTCGTCGCTTGCTGGCTATCCCAAGCAAACGGCATACCCGTCCACTCCTGGGGTTCTTAACCCGCGCCGAGGTGCAGGCGGTCTTGGCGGCTGCAGGTGGGAACTGGACAGGGCGACGCGATCACCTGTTGTTTCTGCTACTCTACAATACCGGAGCAAGGATCTCTGAAATCCTTGCCCTGCGCCTGCGGGATGTGCTGCCGGCCGATGGCCAGTACCTGCTCCTTCAGGGCAAGGGACGCAAGGAGCGGTCAGTGCCTCTGTGGCGAAATACTCAGACCCGGCTCCGGCGATGGATCAATGAAAATCAAGGCAAAGCCGACTCACCATTGCTGCCCAACCGCTTTGGACAACCCCTGACACGTTCCGGTGCCGCGTGGCAATTGCGGCAGATGTTGCGGCGAGCCGCCGCCCAAATGCCCTCCCTCCGCCAGCGCCGCATTTCCCCACACACCTTCCGACATACAACCGCCATGCATTTGCTGCAAGGGGGAGTCGCCCCCGAAATTATCGCCCTCTGGCTCGGCCATGAAAGCCCCAACACCACCCATCTTTACCTCGAGGCCGATTTGAAAATGAAACGCCAAGCCTTGGATGCGCTGGTTCCTCCCAGAAAAAAGAGGTCTGTCCGGTCAGACGAGGAACTGCTAATTCGGACTTTAGGAAGCTTGTGATTATGCGGAGGTCGCGAACGATGTGTTCTCGCAAAGCTCCTATAGCGCGGGCAGATTCGGAGCCACTTA
>JAQGOX010000911.1 GCA_028293365.1 Verrucomicrobiales bacterium
AAAAAACCGCTGGATGAGTTTGAGTCTCCGAAGATTTTGGGGTTGGTTTCGTTTTCACAAAAAAGACGCATCGGGTCATCTTGGTAATGCAAATGGAAGCCGTCCAAAGTGGGGTGTTGAAGATCGATCCTGCCGTGCTTTTTGGAGGACATGTTGGGATGCACAGACGTTGACAATCCCCACGACCAGGTATTCCGGAACCATATCTGTGGAAGAAAATGGATCGTTGCCGGATCGGGCCCGCGGTTGTGCGCGGTGATCAATATCAACAAATCATCAGGGCCGCCTTTGGCGTATTCGATGAAGATATCGAAATAGTGATCGTCATCGAAAATACCGGTGTCGAGCAACTCAAACTCTGAACACACCCGATCCCGAACCCGGTTTCTTTGGACCAGTTCCGCATATGGGAATTCCCGCTGCGGATATTTATAGAGCATCTTGAGGTACGAATTGGTCGGGGTCGCGTCCAGGTAATAGTAAAGTTCTTTAACATCCTCACCGTGATTTCCTTCACTATTCGTCAACCCAAACAGACGCTCTTTCAGGATGGGATCTTTCCCATTCCAAAGAGCGAGCGAGAAACAGATTCGCTGCAAGCGATCGCAGATGCCGCCCAAGCCATCCTCACCCCAGCGATACGCGCGACTGCGAGCGTGCTCGTGAGGGAAGTACTCCCACGCTGTGCCATTGGCACTGTAATCCTCCCGCACGGTTCCCCACTGGCGCTCCGAAATGTATGGGCCCCAGCGATGCCACTTTTTCGCCCCGGCATTTACTTCATCCAATCGGGTTTGCTCCGCTGACTTCGAGGTTTGATCGCTCATGTTGAAACGGCTTCCCGGCTAAAGGCGAGTTGCATGGAGCGAGGGTGCTTAAGAGTGAGGCTTGTGTAAAGAAGGGTTGCAGGTCGTCGTGCCGTTGATCGCGGGGTTGCCGCCTGTGCGGGGTACAGAAAAAAGGTGGCTTTGTTTCGAGCCATTTAAGGCGAGCCACCTTTCCTTCCGTGCAATGGATTTCTCCCCACTGCCCCCGGCGTATCGGGCTCATCTTCCGGGAGCCCTGTCACGCTGTAATCACGATACTCGTTTCAAACAAACGATCCATAGGGGCAGGACCTGAAAATGGGGTGCGGGGCCGGTTCGAAAAAATCCGAGTTTTCGACACAATTAATTAAATCGACCATCCTTTGCGATAATGATGATGGATGTATTCGTCCGCGGCAGGACAATTGAGCGCTTTCATTTTACGGGTATCCCAATTGACTTTGCATCCGGCGCGGAACGCAACGTTGCCAAGCAACGCCGCCTCAGTGAGCGGGCCTGAGTAATCGAAATTGCAGGTGGTTGTGCCGCGGGTCTTGCAGGCCTGGATCCATTCTTTGTGGTGCCCAATGGAATTCGGGATAAAAGGCGCGGGTGCGACGAAGCCGGCAAACTTCGCTTCCGGAAGCAGTTGATGTTTGCTGTAATCTGAAATAAGACTGCCTTTGCTGCCAATGAAGAGCACTCCGCTCCCCCATTTCGCAGCCTGATCTTTTGTGAGGAAGGGCGGTTTTTTGCCTCCATGGTACCAGGTCAACTTGACCGGTGGAGCGGCGTCTCGCGCAGGGTATTCATAATGCACGATCATCCAGGGAGGCGGGCATTCGGGATCGACCTCGGGGCCTTCGGCTTCGGCCGAAACAGGCGCGCGCAGGTCAAGTGCCCAATGGGGCAAATCCATATAATGGCATCCGAAATCGGCGAGAGCACCGCCACCAAATTCCCACCAGTTACGCCATTTGAAAGGAACGTACTCCGGACTGTAGGGACGATAATGTGCAGGGCCTATCCAGAGGTCATAGTTCAGACCCGGCGGAATCGGAGGCTTGTCCGTGGGCAGCTTTTTGCCGCCGTAGGTCGCAGCAACCCAGACATGCACTTCGCGGACCTGGCCAATGGCATCGCTCTTAACCAATTCGACGACGCGGCGATAGTTATTTCCGGCATGAATCTGAGTTCCAATTTGGGTAATGCGTTTGTTGCGACGTGCGGTTTCGGCGATGATTCTCGCTTCTGAAATCGTGCGGGCGAGCGGTTTTTCGCAGTAGACGTCGCGGCCGCTTTCGAGCGCGGCCACGGCCGCTACGGCGTGACTATGGTCCGGAATGGCGATCACGACTGCATCGATGTCTTTTTGTTCGAGCAGGCGTCGAAAGTCGTTATAACGTTTCGCGCCGGGGTGTTTGACGAGCGCGGCGTCCAACAGTTTGTCGTCAACATCGCAGAGGGCGACTATGTTTTCGCTGGAAACATTGGAGAGATCGTAAGCAGCCTGATTGGCTGTGCCGATCATACCGATATTCAGCTTTTCATTGACGGAAACGCGTCTGGGAACGGTATGGCAACCGACTGCGGCACCGCTGGCAAGAATGAGACTGGATTTTAGAAAGGCGCGACGATTCATATTAGTTTTTTGCGGTTGGCGGGATTTCGCGAATGAAAACATTCTTGAAATAAAGGTGGTTTCCGTGGTTCTGCAATTCGATCTGGCCCGTGGGATAAATCGGTTTATTGCGTTCCCAATAATTCTCCAAGGTGGTGTCGTTTACAACCAATTCGCCATTCAAATAAACGTGAACCTTCTCTCCAACCATTAAAATCCGAAAGCGATTCCATTCGCGGATAGGTTTGTCTGCAAACTTTATCGGATGCCGTGGATTCTTTTCATTATTGTAGAGGCCTCCGGAACCATCGACAGGACTGAATTGGCCCGGGCTGTTTGGCTCCCAGATTTGGACTTGAGGGCTTCCCCGCAGATAAATACCGCTATCCCCTTTTTCCAGGATTTTCCAATCCACGAGCATCTCGAAATCGGCATAATCGCGCGAGGTGCAGAGGCTATCCCCTTTCCCATCGAAAACGATCACTCCATTTTCAACGCTCCAATGAGCGCGCATTCTTTCGTCCGCTTTAAGCTGTTCCGCAGCCAATTCTTCTTTGGACCATTTCGAGCGCTTGGGCGGATCGCCGGCCAGACCTTTCCAGCCGTTCAAATCTTTTCCATTGAACAAGGCTTTGAATCCTTCAGGCGGATGGTTGAGCTGATTCTCTCCCGCACTAAGGTCTTTGATCCGGATATTGCGAAATTCGACATAATCATTATGTCCCAGGAAACCAATGTGGCCGCGGTCCCGCAGCATACCAGGATGCTTTCGCAGCACTTCCGGATCGGTCACCGAATTCAGATTGGTGTCTACGATCACTTTGCCGTTCAGTGTAACTTTGATGTGGCGGCCTTTGCAGGCGATCTCCTCCTGGTTCCATTCCCCGACTGGTCTGAGCGCGCCTCGCTTTGAGGCTACGACTCCGTACACTGAGCCATGCGCCTGCCACGGCTTCAAATTGGCGTATTTCGGCGCGGTATCATCCAGCACCTGGATTTCCATTCCCATATACGCCGCATCTCCTTCCAACGGTGCGCGAATGCCGATGCCGTTATTTGACCCGGCTTCCAATTTAAATTCGGTGCGCAGAATGAAATCGGAATATTCCTTGTCGGTGAATAGATTACCACCGCCGCCGTGTTCACAGGCGATGACTCCGTTTGTGACGGCGTACCCAGCCCCGTTTTTGTTGACGAGTGTCCAGCCGTTGAGGGTCACACCGTCGAAAAGCGAAGCAAACCCAGGCTCAGGTGTGTCGGCGGCCTTAGCAACTGGCGGAAAGAGCGCAACGGCCGCGACCAGTCCTAGAAGACGTGAAATGTACATATTTTCTTGTAGCAATTCTTCCGACTCCACCACAGCAGATTTATTCATGGCGAATCGAATTCGCTCCACTGGAGAAACAGGTATATTCCTGTCAACCCTCTAACGGCAATTGCGAATTTCCCGTGGATAGAATGAAACGGGCGAATCTCGTTGAAACCATTGGAAATAAAGGGCAGAATGGAAACATGACATATCCCCGCCTTGGGGAGGGTGTGGAAATACCCATATTACGATGGATTTTCATCAAAAAAGGATCGAGTCTTGTCTGATAAGCGCAATCACTTCCAATCGACACCTCATAACCTGAAGTTGTTATTGAACCGATGCAAGATGAGCGACTCTGCCAACATAGCTTCGCGGGCAGGCAAGAGTACCACCATGGGGATGTGGCTCAACGGCCAATGGCCGTCATTGCTGACAGTCATGCTGTTTTTATACTATCTCCCTTCGGCAGCCGCCTCCGCGAAAACCAGTTCTGTTTCTCCTGAAAAGCATTGGTCGTTTGTTCCAATAGGTCCTGTTAATCCACCACTTGTGGGAAACGGCCAACACTCGGAGAACCCGATCGACGCATTTATTTCAACCAAATTACGAGAGCTGAAGATCAAACAGGTCGATCGGGCGTCAAAAGTCGAGTTGGTCCGCCGGGTGACCTATGATCTAACCGGCCTTCTGCCCACGACCTCGGACTTAAAAGAATTCCTCGCGGATCACTCGGCTCGTGCGTGGGACAAAGTCGTCGATCGACTCCTGGCATCCTCAGCATTTGGTGAACGCTGGGCGCAACACTGGCTTGACCTCGCCCACTATGCCGATTCGAACGGCTTCGAACTTGATGCTGATCGCCCGGACGCGTGGCGATACCGTGATTGGGTGATTTCCTCATTCAACAACGACATGCCTTACGACCGGTTCATCACGTTGCAGATCTCAGGCGATGAAAGCGCACCGGGTGATCGAGCGGCACTGATCGCTTCTGGTTTTGCGCGAAGCGGCCCGAGAGAAGTGGTTGGCGGAAACATCGATCCTGAAGTGCGCCGACAAAATGAACTCGTTGAAGCCACCGCCACGGTTGGATCGGTGGTCCTTGGATTGACCATTGGTTGTGCGCGATGCCATGACCACAAATTCGATCCGCTTCCCACCACAGACTACTACTCTTTGGAAGCGTTTTTCGCCGGGACACAACTGAAGGACCTGCCGATTAACGACAAGTCCGAAAAGGAAACGTTCGATCGTGAAATGGAACTTATCCATACGCGCATCAAACCGCTGGAGGAAGCAAAGGCTAAACTCGAGGTGCCATACCGCGAACGTATCCTCAAACAAAAGGAGGCCACGCTGACTGCACGCGAACGCGAGATTCGCGCAAAGCCAAAAAACGAAAGAACGCCCGAGGAAGCCCGTCTATTTGAAGGCATTAGCGTCGCTCTAAAAGTGGGCTGGGAGGAAGTTGCCGCGGCGGTGGCGCAAAATTCGGTCGATCATCAGAAGCGCGAGTCGATCAAGAGGCAAATTTATGAAATCGAACGTCACGCTCCGAAGCCGCCCCCCGAAGCAATGGCTATGATCGAAGAATCGATTGCACGGCCAGAGACGTGGGTTTTGAAGCGGGGCAATATTAAAAACAAACGCACGATCGTTGATCCGCGACAGACTCAGGATCATGTCGCAAAAAAGTGCGGTTCAGCCGCTATATGTCCACATGCACACCCCAACGAAACCACTCACTCCG
>JAQGOX010000936.1 GCA_028293365.1 Verrucomicrobiales bacterium
ACACATGGCAGTTCACCGCACTGGAAACCTCGCTTTTTTCTGATCAACGTCTTCGCGTGCAATCGACCACAACTCCGGCGGACGAAGGAAGCTGGACCGATCTCCCCGGCGGAGGAGCAATGGGTCATTTGGACTCGTCTTATTCTTTTTCCACGCAGCAAGTCCCGACCGGTCACCGCTATTTCCGGATTATCGCGTCGGCCACAGGCTTTGCCGACCGCATCTCCACAATTCTTGGACCGATCGATGTCGTCGATCCATTGCAAAAGGTTGCAGACCCGGTTTCGACCACGAGCCAGGTTAACATCTCCACACTTCCCAGCGTGACTCAGCCAGTCGAAGTGGATGTAAACGCCATCGGCGATTCGGTCATTACCTTGCTGATGGATCCGAACCTGACGACACAAAAAATTCAAGCTGCGTTGAAAATGGCAGGCGACCCAGGTTCGCTGGTGAAATTAATCGTCGAAAAGGGAAAATCACTGGTCACGCCGGAATTGATCGCCGCAGTGAACAGTTCCGTGGAACTGAAAGGCGTACTCGATGGAAATATCAATCTGATTGGTAAAGAGCTGAAGACTGTTTTGCAAAAAGATCCCACTTTGGCAGGCACAGTTGCAAGCGCGCTCATGGCACATGGAGATTTGCAACTCGCTATCAATCTCTCGCAGGGAAATCTTCACCTCTCCGATCTTTTAACACTGGCGTCGGACGGAGAGGGGATTCTGGGAGCTCAGGAATTGCCACCACTTCCACCAGGCTTCGCACCTCAGGCGAGCCAGGCATCAGTGAGGGAACCACTTTTCCGAACCTTCGCGGCCAATGTGGCCACTGATTTCACCGGCGAGATGACCGTTACTGGCGACTATTCGCAATCACTCGATAGCGGTCTTGCGATACTGATCGGCGGAACGAATGCAACGGCCGGCGGATCTTTGGAATATGATCGCCTTGTCGTGGGTGGCACAGCCCGTTTGAGCGGCGTAATCGGATTCGGTTTCGTCAATCTCGTAACCGGGACCAATGATCAGGATAGCTTTCAGCCCCCCATTGGCTCTGTGTTTGACGTAGTGATCGCCAGCAATATTATCACGACCAACCTGATCGTGCGCGGTCCGGTTTGGGCCGATGGGCGCCATTTCCAATGGCGAGTGATAAATCTGAATGATGGCAATCAGGCGCTGCGGCTCACAACGGTGAACGTCGCACCCTCCATTGCGATTGAGACTGGAGCAACGCCGCAAATCGTGTTCCCCAACAACTACGCTGGCTACGCACTCCAGGCACGCGAATCGCTAACGAGTGGCGCTTGGACGACGATTGCGTCAGGAACGAATCGCGTAAATATCGATCTTGCGGCGTCTGTTCGTTTCTTCCGGCTCATCAAGCCGTAGATAGTGAATTAGCGTCGGTGGTTCTCATCAACGGAGCGCGGCTTTGTCGCCGAGACAGCCGCAGCACGGACGCAAGCATGGAACTCGCTAATTACCAATCAAAACGCCCTCTCCTTCTCAGGCGCGGCGGGTAAATGAGAATGCTGAATTAGCGCCGCCAGGCGGTGGCGCTTCTTGGTTTCCCGGCGGAATTGCCGCCCCGGTGAAAGCGCGCGCCCCGATTCGGTTGGGGCCGCGCTGCTTCGCCGAGCATATTCGGTTTTTGATCGCGACGCTGCCCGCCTCGTTGCGGACGGCGTTCCCGATCGCCCGAGTCCGCACCGGCCGGCGCGGCACTTGCGTAATTAAAACCTTCCGCGCGCTTGCGCACGATTCCTCTTCCGATAAACCGTTCGAGCGAGCGGAGGGCGGTTTGGTCTTCCGGGGTCACGAAGCTGATTGCATCACCGACAGCATGTGCTCGCCCGGTGCGGCCAATGCGATGAACATAATCTTCGGAGTGCATCGGAAAATCGTAATTCACGACGTGGGAGATCCCATCCACATCAATACCGCGCGCGGCGATATCCGTTGCGACCAGCACCCGCACATCGCCCGATTTAAAATCTTTCAATGCACGCAGTCGCTGATTTTGCGACCGGTTCGAATGCAAAGTTGCAGTCCGAATGCCACTGCTCTCCAGCTTCTTCGCGATTCGATCCGCTCCATGCTTCATGCGCGCAAAAACGAGCACCGTATCAAAGCTCGGATCGCGCAATAAATGCACCAGCAATTCCGACTTCAGATGCTTGGGCACCTCGTAAATCAGTTGAGTGACTGTCTCCGCGGGATTCGAGCGTCGTCCGATCTGAATCGTCTTGGGGAATCGCTGAAATTCGTGGGTGAGCGATTCGATCTCGCGGGAAAGGGTCGCTGAGAAGAGTAGTGTCTGCCGCCGTTCCGGCAACGCTTCGACGATCTGACGGATTGCAGGCAGGAATCCCATGTCCAGCATTCGATCCGCTTCGTCCAACACGAGGAATGTTAGTGCGGAAAAATTTACGTGCCCCTGCTGCATCAAATCCAGAAGACGACCGGGCGTCGCCACGATCAAATCGACTCCTGAACGCAAAGCCTGGATTTGAGGCCGTTCTCCCACTCCCCCGAAAACAGTCGCCATACGGAGCGGCAAATGTTTCGCGTAGGCCCGCACATTTTCCTCAATTTGAACGACAAGCTCCCGGGTTGGCGCCACGACCAGTGCGCGCATGCCCGAACGGGCGGGTCCATTTGCCAACTTGGCCAGGATCGGAAGGACAAAAGCCGCGGTTTTACCCGTTCCCGTTTGGGCAATACCGATCAAATCGTGACCCGCCAGGATCTGCGGGATGGCGGCCAGTTGAATAGGGGTCGGCTCCGTGTAGCCAGCTTCCTGGACTGCTTTGAGAATGTTGGCGTCGAGACCGAGTTGATTAAATGGCATATAGCGTTTTGACACTCTAGCAGGCTGCGTTTGCCAATAGCACGCCTAAACGGCATTTGCTTTGACTCGGACTTGTGCGGAACTGTAGAGAGCGTAGGCAAGATACAGGACTACGAGCCCATTGATACCAAGGATCGTCAGCTTAAAAATACTGATTCCGCGCCAAAGCTCGAAGAGTTCCACGGGCAGATAAACCGCGCATGAAACAAGCGCAAACCATTCAGCCCATCTTCGGGCCATCCAGAGACCATACGCTTCCACGAATCGAAGAAGGGAGTAAAATACGGCTCCAACGCAGATCAGCCAGAGTCGTGTATCAGCCATTCGATCGGCCAGCGTCAAAAACATCCGAGGATAACGACCTTCTGGATTAAGTCCGAAACGATCGACCCACATCTCCGCCAGAGCCTGTATGTCACGATGGACCAGGGCCAATAGTCCAAAACCAATTGCCAGCACCAGAATGCCTTTGATGGCCTCGTAGACGGCCACCGTTCGCAACCCAGCTCGATGGGCCAGATCCGGTTCCATCAGGCTCGAACTCATCGCCGCGCGCGGAGGTGCTGCAGTTTCCGTTCCGGCGCGTGGCAAAGTGGTGCTCTCCAGGGAAAGTTCCATCACCCCTTAGCGATTGCGACCGGAAAGGATCGATCGATCCTCGGAATCGGGAATAATATGACCAAGTTCATCCACCCGAAGCTCCACCGTCTTTTCACCTTGCTTGAATGCAGCTTCGTAAACCGTTTTTCCATTCAGTGTGCCCTTATCGATATCTTCGATTGCCGAACCTGCCGCAGCTGCTCTTAGTCTCTGCTGCACAATGGCTGGCAGTTGCTCGAGCGGAACCTTGGTTGCATTCGATAGAGATGTTCGCGACGCACTGGCCGTGGCGGCGGGCGCTCCGATATCGGTTTGCTGCGCGTCCTGTACATAGCTGCCATCATGGTTCAGATAGATCAGCTTTTCGGTGCCATCAGGTTTTTGGTAAGCAACTTTGTAAACGGTCCGCCCGTTGTAGGGAATATCCTCAATATTTTTGACTGGCCCGTTGGAGGTTTCACTGTTTACGGTGTTTCTTACATTTCCCGGGAGATCCGCCAGATTCACGAGTTTCGGTTGGGCAGCGCGAGCTCGGGCGAGAAATCCTTGGTTGGGTTTCTCGTTGTTTAGGTACGTACCATCCGTGTTCAAATAAACGATTTCCTCGGGCTTTCCCCCCGGCTGAAAGGCTACCCTATAGACCGTTCTCCCGTTGTAGAACATTTGATCGACTTTGGTCACAGGACCTTTGGAAGTCTCAGTGTTTACTGTCCGGAGGACCGGTTCAGGAAGCTCCTTCAATGTGAGCGGGGTGCCGCGGCCGACCGGAATTCCATTCGTGTTGATCGTGCTGTTTGCGATATTATTCGGAGTCCCTCGGATCATCGCATTGTTTCCACGGACGAAAGCACCGCTTTCATCAAAATAGAGATCCCGCTCCAATCCCCCGGCTTGCGCAAAGCCCACCTCGTAAACGGTTTTACCGTTTCGGTTGAGCTTTTCGATTTTTTTAACGGGTCCGTTCGCAGACTGGCTCTGAATGCTATTGCGGACCGCTGGGGGAACCTGATCCAGCGTAACCTGGTCAGCCCACGCCGCAGGCGTGGCTATGAGGGCGCTCAGGCAGGCGGCTTGTAAATATAAAGACTGTTTCATATCAAAAATTCCTTTCTTCTCCTTGGTTCGACTCGCCCCTAAAGCTCGCCCATCAAGTTTCAACCCGCCAGACGGCCCATTCCCTGATTAAACACTCAGGCTCGCCACGCTGACCGGGATTTCCCCCGGGGATCGCGCGTTGTCAAAATAAAGGAGAAGATGCGTTGCGCGCGTGCCGATTCTCTGGCACAAGAACCCGCCGGAATTGCACATGAAAAAAGAAGCGACCAAAGCCACCGAAGCCCAGCTACTCGACTTATTGAAAATCGTTCTGCCGAAAGCGACTCACGATCCCGAACTGGCGGGGAAAATTTACAAAGCCGTCGAAGGCGAACTCAAATCAAAAGCTCGTGTCGGTGCCTTTGAAAAATTTTGTGCCAAAGTGGAGTTGCCGGATCTGGAGTTGAAAACGATCCGCGATGTTAAGACTCAACTAGCCGCTTCTTTCGGAGACGGTGATGTCAAAATCACCCCCAACGAAAAGGAGCAGACGCTCAGTGTCGAAGTCGTGATGCCGGACGGGACTGAATTCACCAGCGAAATCAAAGTAAATCCAAACGCGGGGATCGATCCCACCGAGGAACAAGAAATCACATTTAAATTCGTCCCATTCCCGGTTTGCCTGCCGGGCGATCAGGAGCTTGTCTGGTTTCTCGGCAAACGTGAAACGATGACACCAGAGGAGGCTGGAATGGCTCTTGCCAAGGTTGAAGAAGATTATTGGGCTTCCAAAGCGGGGCAGAAAATGCTTCGTGATCGGGTGGAACGCTGCTTCCCGGAATTTATCTCCCGTGTTCCCGCAGGCATGCTCACTGAACTCGGATTGAAGCGCCATTACAAAACGCCCGAAGCAATCAAAGCGCTTCGAACTTTGCCGCCCAAAAAATAGGCGGCAGGTGGTGGAATTCTTAGTCCGTTGCCCTTTGTCTGGGCGCGCTGGATCGGATGCGGCGAGGCATTATTCGGCGCCCGGAAGCTCGGTTTTTACACTTTTTCGATTCCGCGTTGCTGTCCGCGAAGGTTAAAACCAGGAGCACTAAACCAGGGGTCGGTGTCTGTGTCTGGGTTTCGAAAGGCTGTGTAACACATGCTGCCAGGTTCTACATCGATGAAAACGAAGGTTCTTGATGGGTGCAGCATCTCCGAAGCCTTGCTGAAATGATATTTACCTCCCCACGAACCGTTGCTGGGAGGTGTGATTTCACTCGACGTGGACGTCGTAGACGATCTGTTATGATCAGATTAGACTTGGTTTGATGAAAATGGTCAATATTCCCGCTGCAAAGACCCATTTGTCTCGTCTGGTTGAAGAAGCCACCGCTGGGGAGGAAATCGTCCTCGCCAAAGCGGGACGTCCAATGGTCCGCCTGGTGCCTTGTGTCGCTTCAAAAAGCCCACGAAAACTGGGAGCCCTCAGGGGCAAAATTGAAGAGATCGAAGGATGCTGGGAACCCGACCCAGACCTGGAAAAAGCATTCCGGGAATCGAATCTAACTCCTCAAATCCGGTCCACGAAAATTATTCGTTCGAAACGATGAACCTGCTGCTGGATTCACACTCTCTTATCTGGGCACTTTCTGGCCCGAACGTTTAAAACCCAAGGCGCGTTCCAGCATTGAGGATAGCACCAATATGGTCTTTTGCAGCACTGCCTCGATCTGGGAAATATCAATCAAGTCTTCGAAAGGGCTGCTTCGGCTTTGAGAACGATTTCTCGATTCTCTTGCGGAGGCGCAGTTCCGGGAGTTGCCGGTTCGAACCGCCCACGCCTGGGCAATCCAATCGCTTCGGTCCATCCACAACGATCCGTTTGATCGCATGCTCGTTGCCCAGGCGCACGTAGAAAGATCTACGCTCGTCACCCGAGATCGCTTCCTGGAAGCGTACGGAGTGCCTATTCTGGAAGCTTGAAAAGCAGACTCGAACGGGTTGGCCACCTTTTTGTGATGCGTTTTGGGTTTCGGGAGGGTAGAACAACTGCGAACCATTATTCTTATGATCAAGTATGCCGTCACTCTTTGTGCAGTCCTGGGGTTTGCCAGTCCAATTGTTTTCGGCGCGGACGATTATAAGTTGGGGCCGGATTCGCAATTCAAAGCCGATGTGCCGCACGGGAGGGTTGAGAAGTTTCAGTTTACCAATTCCACAGTCTTTCCAGGCACGGTGCGCGAGGGCGGTGTTTACATTCCGGCACAATACGATTCGGCGAAACCGGCGGCCTTAATGGTATTCCAGGACGGGATGGGCTACATGGGAACCAATGGCGGTTGGCGTGTGCCGCTCGTGTTCGACAATTTGATCGCTGCCAGCGAAATGCCGGTGACGATCGCCATTTTCCTGAATCCAGGCTCGCGCGCCGGACAGAGCAACCGGAGCTTTGAATATGATTCGCTGGGAGATGCTTACTCAAAATTTTTAATCAATGAGGCAATTCCTTTCGTCACGAATAAATATTCTTTGGCAATCACGAGCGATCCGGACTTGCGGGCGATTTGCGGATCGAGTTCAGGCGCGATTTGTGCGTTTACAGTTGCCTGGGAGCGGCCGGATCAATTTCGAAAGGTGCTTTCAACCATCGGAAGTTTTACCAACATCCGCGGTGGTCATAATTACCCTGCCCTCATTCGGAAAACGGAGAGAAAGCCTTTGCGAGTTTTTTTGCAGGATGGATCGAATGATCTGAATAATTTGCACGGAGATTGGCCGCTGGCAAACATGGGGATGGCCTCGGCGCTGCGGTTCATGGGGTACGATCATAAGTTTGTCCTCGGAGATGGTTCGCATAACGGACGACATGGGGGATCGATTCTGCCTGACGCATTGCGGTGGCTCTGGCGCGCGTCGGAGTCTTTGCCAGCACCGTTAACCAAAGATAATCTGGCGGGCGACGACGCTCTGGTGAAGATCCTGCCCAGGGAAGGCGGATGGGATTTGGTCATGGATGGGCTCGGGTTTACCGATGCGGCTTGTTCGGACGCGGAAGGCAATTTTTATTTCAGCGA
>JAQGOX010000947.1 GCA_028293365.1 Verrucomicrobiales bacterium
GCGGTAAAACATTTCCTGAGCGATATGCATGCACACGATGGACGAAAAAAGCGCGGAGGGGGCCAGATGCACGAGACGATTGATTCCGGCACAGATGCTTCGCCCGGACTGCAATTGCCCGATTTAACCGTTCTCTCGCCTGATCGGGAATTCGATCGTAAATGGGCTTTGACGATTCTGGATCGGGCTCTCGCAGTTCTCGCGAGTGAACATCAGGCCGATGGCAAAAGTGAACAATTCGAAATTCTCAAGCCATGGCTTACCGGTGATACCGAGAATCTTTCGCAATCTGACGCCGCCCGTCAACTCGGCTCGAACGAAGGCGCGGTGAAAGTGGCGATTCACCGCTTGCGCCGCCGTTTTCGCGAAGTTCTTAAAATTGAAATCAGCCAAACCGTCCATGATCGGGCTGAAGTTGGCGACGAGTTGCGAAATCTTTTACTGGCGTTGGGGTAGCGCGAGGAAATCCAAACTTTACTGCACCGCACTGGAATTTTCCTGCCTGCGGACCGCCGGTATGTGCGCCGAGCACTACCGGCAGCCCGTGAAAGACAGGGATGCGATGAAATTTATTGAGGCGTTTCTTTCCACTCGGGGCTGCTGCGGTTTGTCTCGGCGACAAAACCGCGGTCCGGTGTGCTTGCCTTTGAGGCGCTGTGTGCGCGAAGTGAGTCAGTCTTCCGCCGCGACCAGTTTCGCGATCACACTGAAGTCTTCCAGCGTGGTTGTGTCTCCCTTGACTTCGACTCCGGCGGCCACCTGTTTGAGCACTCGCCGCATGATTTTGCCCGAACGCGTCTTAGGCAACGCCTCCGCAAAACGAATATCATCTGGTTTCGCCACCGGGCCAATTTCTTTCGCCACGTGTGCGCGCAATTCATCTCGAATCGCATGCGATGGCTTGATTCCGGTCTTCAGAGTGACGAAGGCGACGAGTGCCTGACCCTTTAACTCGTCGGGCCGGCCTACCACGGCGGCTTCTGCCACTTTTTGATTGCTGACGAGTGCGCTTTCAACCTCGGCGGTGCCGATGCGATGTCCGGCCACGTTCAGGACATCATCAATGCGTCCGACGATCCAGAAATACCCATCTTTATCCTGCCGGCAGCCGTCACCTGTAAAATAAGCTCCCTGGACCTCGCTCCAATAGGTTTGTTTGAACCGCTCCGGATCTCCCCAGATTCCGCGCAACATGCTTGGCCAGGGTTTACGGATGATTAGTTTTCCACCGGAATTCTTTGGGACTGGGTTTCCCTGATCATCCACAACTTCAGGGACGATCCCAAAAAACGGGAGCGTCGCGGTTCCCGGTTTAGTCGGCGTAGCGCCGGGCAGGGGAGTAATCATGATCCCGCCGGTTTCGGTTTGCCACCATGTATCCACGATCGGGCAACGACCGCCGCCAATGACTTCGTGATACCACATCCAGGCCTCGGGATTAATCGGCTCTCCCACGCTTCCCAAAAGACGCAACGACGAAAGGTTGTGCTTCTTCGGCCATTCGACACCCCACTTCATGAACGCCCGGATCGCGGTTGGTGCCGTATAGAGAATGGTGACTCCATATTTTGCGATTATTCGCCAGAATCGATCCGGTTCCGGATGATTGGGTGCGCCTTCATACATCAGACTTGTGGCTCCATTGGCCAGCGGTCCATAAACGACATAGCTGTGACCAGTCACCCAACCAATATCCGCAGTGCACCAGTAAACATCGGTCTCCTGAATGTCGAAGACATATTTCGTCGTCATCTTCGCGCCGAGCAAATATCCGCCAGTGGTATGCAGAATTCCCTTCGGTTTGCCGGTTGAACCGCTCGTGTAGAGAATAAAGAGCGGGGCTTCACTATCCATTTTAGCGGCGGGACAATTGGCATCCACATATTCGAGTTCGCGGTGCCACCAGACGTCGCGTCCTTCGGTGATATGAATGTCGTTCGACGCACGACGCAGCACGATCACTTTTTCAATCGTCTTCGCGAGCAATGCACCCGTTGCATCTTTTAAGACAAGCGCCTCATCGACACTCTTTTTCAGCGGCACAATGCTGCCGCGCCGATACCCGCCATCGGCTGTTATAACCAATTTAGCCTGGCAATCAAAAATTCGATCTGCGACCGATTGCGCACTGAATCCGCCGAAGACGACCGAATGGACCGCGCCGATGCGGGCGCAGGCAAGCATGGCGATCGCTGCTTCCGGAACCATCGGCAAATAAATGATGACACGGTCACCCTTGCCCACGCCGTTGCGTTTCAGGACGTTCGCAAACATGCAAACTTCGCGATGCAGTTGCTGGTAGGTCAGAACTCGTTCTTCACCCATCTGGCCCGGTGCCGCCGGTTCCCCTTCCCAAATGAGAGCTGCTTTATTCGCCGTTGGAGTATTCAGATGGCGGTCAAGACAGTTGGCGGCAACATTCAGTTGCCCTCCGAGAAACCATTTCGCGTTCGGAGCTTTCCAGCGAAGCACTTCCTTCCACGGTTTTATCCAGACCAGTTCCGCATTCGCCTGCCGTCCCCAGAAACCTTCCGAGTCTTCGATCGATTCCCGGTAGAGCTTCTTGTATTGCCCCATCGATTTTACATGCGCGCGCTTTGCAAATTCCGCGGGCGGCGGGAAGAGCCGCTCCTCCTGTAGCATGGAAGTGATGTTTTGGGGGGCGGGGGATTTTGGCTTGGTCATAAATTCGGATAATGTCCTGGGATTCTGCAGCGTGGGCAAAAAATGTTTGTATGCATCAAAAGGTTAGGAAATTGAACGAGATGGTATTTCCGTCCTCGTGGCGGAAAGGCGCTTAATTGTGCTGAGATAAATGTTCACTCCGATCAACTCTTTGCTCTGAGGATGCTAATCGTTCCGAAAGGCGTTTCAATAAAAAGTGTCGGGAATGCAATGACAGCACTAAGGAAAGACCTCTCCGGCAGGACCGAATTCGCGGAGGCGAAAAAAACGCGCGCCCTCTTGTGGTAGAATGGGAAGAAGGATGGAATCCCCATTTGGAATTCCCAGTGATTGCCAGCCGCTATCGACCGCCAAACTAGTTTCCATAGAGTAGTTGAACGACGGATCAAGCTGAAGGTCGATGCGTGCCTGGTTCCTTTCAAGGC
>JAQGOX010000006.1 GCA_028293365.1 Verrucomicrobiales bacterium
TCCGATATGCTTTGACGAGACCGATCCTCCCCCTTTAATCCAACCAAAATGCTAGCTCCAGCAATCCCATTACCCTCGCTGTCAGTTACCCATCCTCGGACGGACGCCCCTTGCGTGAGGTGAAAAACATGCGTCCCATCGAGAAGGGCTTTCTCAACCGGATCAGCGTGATCCATTCGGAAAGCGGCAGCGTCAACATATTCCGGATGCCGCGCCCCGCCCTGCAGGAACGGAATCATCTCTGAAGCAATTCGATTAAGGTGCCAGCCACCATTGGAATCGGAGAGGGTTTCGATTTGGCCGAAAATGTGGTTTTCGATTTTGTTTTCCAAAGCAGGACTATCATAATTTTCAATATGTACGGTCGCTCCTTCCACAGGTTGATTCTGCTCGTTCACAACCATGCCGGAAATCGCCGTGGGACGGATCAATCGAATTGTATAATTCACAGGCACCAGATCACCGTTCTCGGATTTCCAGTCGAGCCGAGTGTCTGCGAAATCGTCAATCCGGGTGGTAATTCTTAATTCCGCGAGGGTTTTCCGGGGGATCTCAATTTCACATTTCCCAAAACGATCGGATTGCAACTTTCGGCGCGATTGTTGTGTACCTTCCCAAAGCCGAAGATCGATTGGGACATTTGGAACAACTGACCCACTGTCATCCGCGATGATTGTCATGGTCAGGAGGTTATTCGTGTCCCTGTTCGTTTTTGCAGTCACCGCTTCCAGCGGCAACGATCGGCTTAAAGGTGAGGCCGACGCGTAAGTCCGATTGGTCCTCGCGTGCAAAGTTCTTTGTGCTGCCTGGGATTTCGAAAAAGCGGCTATGGGTCGGTACCAGGTCCAAAGCAATGTGAGTGAAGTGACAGCTGCGATTCCGAGACATTTTAAAATGGTTCCCGTTGACAGTCCAAAGAGCGTAGCCGAGGCCAGCGACCCGTTCCTGATGGCCAATCGACAGACCGTCCCGTTGAGGATGCCCGGAGCTGCGGTGGACGAGCATGTTCCCAATAGTGCGACGAGTGCCGTGGCGCCAACGGCTATCCCCTGTTCAGCAAGTACGTTACGCAGGCGTTCGATCGCGCGACTTACTCTTTTTTGCGCTGCGTCTTCGCTCACGCCAAAATGGGTTCCAACTGCTCGGAAATCTTCCCCTTCGAAATATCGCAAAAGAAGGATGTCACGATCGGGTGGATCCAGCTTTTCCACAGCTTCATCCAGCGCGTTTACGAGTTCCGCGCGAACAGGCGCACTTTCGTTCGAAAACTCTTTCATGGCTTCCTTTTCACGGTTCTGACGACGCAGATCCGCTCGCAACATATTGCTGGCGACAAAGCAGGTGTGCTGGTGCAACCAGCCGCCCAGGCGGACTCCTTTCGGAAGACGGCCTGCCTTTCGTGCAAAGTCTGCAAAGACAGTTTGAACGATGTCCTCGATCTGATTGGAATCTGAACCGCTCCGGCGGAGGGCTGCGGAGTAAACGAGATTAATATAGCGATCGACCAGCTCTTTGAAGGCCTCTTCGGAACCGCGCTTCACGTAGTCGCGGATCAATTCTTCCGTTTCTTTAATCGTCATCAGCCAATAAAAGCCGCCGACTGCCAAAATCCGACTGGAGTGTTCAGTTCCTTTGGGATCGACAAGAATGCCCTACCCGCATTGCGCGGTATTTCGCATCGCGTGATCGACCAGGACGAGCGCGGTCATGGCCTCGACCATTGGCACTGCCCGCGGCAGAACGCATGGGTCGTGACGTCCGCGGCCCTTAAGAGTGGTGTTCTTCAAATCAACGTCGACCGTATCCTGCTCGTGCATCACCGTTGCAACTGGTTTGAATGCAACGCGAAAATAAATGGTCTCTCCATTCGAAATGCCGCCCTGAATTCCACCGGAGCGATTCGTGGTGGTATGGACTTTTCCGTCAGGACCTTCGCGAAAGGCATCGTTGTGCTCGCGACCGGTCATCGTAATGCCGCCAAATCCTGACCCGATGTCGAAGCCTTTGGAGGCCGGCAGGCTAAGCATGGCCTTCGCAAGATCGGCTTCGAGACGGTCAAAGACCGGTTCCCCCCAACCGGCGGGCACACCACGAACGACACCGCTGACTATTCCACCGACGCTGTCTCCTTCCGTTCGAACCTGCTCTATCAGTTCGATCATTTTTTCGGCGGCGACTGCGTCCGGGCAGCGAACGATGTTCGACTCGATCGATGCTGATGTGACGGTGTTGGGATCCATCTCGGCAACGAGGTTCTGCACTTGTTTGACGTAGGCGAGGACTTCGACCCCGTAGCGTTCTTTCAAAATCTTCTTCGCAATGGCGCCGGCAGCGACGCGACCGATAGTTTCACGAGCGCTGGTGCGGCCACCCCCTTGCCAATTGCGGATCCCATATTTGGCGACGTATGTGTAGTCGGCGTGCGAAGGACGGAATTTCGTCGCCATTTCCGAATAGGCTTCGGGCCGCATATCCTCGTTTCGCACCCACATGGAAATGGGTGTGCCCAGGGTTTTTCCTTCGAAGGTTCCGGAAAGAATTTCAACCTTATCGCTTTCCTTCCGCGGAGTGACGATCTTTGACTGACCCGGGCGGCGGCGGTCCAAATCGGGCTGGATATCCGCTTCGGTCAGAGCAATGCGCGGGGGACATCCATCCACTACCACGCCAACACCGCCTCCGTGGGATTCACCCCACGTCGTAATTCGAAATATCGTACCAAACGAGTTAGCCATCGCACGCGAGAGTGCGGCAA
>JAQGOX010000035.1 GCA_028293365.1 Verrucomicrobiales bacterium
GAGCACGACGATCCCTGCAAGCACAACGAGCGAAAGCAGTTGCAGCTTACGAACCGATTTCCGTAATTGATCAAATATAAGCATGGATCAATGCCGGCCCCGGGCAAATTCACGGTCCTGCCTGAAACTCGATTCCACTTCCACCGGATAATGGAGTGCGCCGCTAAGGCGGCCAAAAATCCAAAACCACACCGGCGTTGCCAGGCCACCGCCGAAAGACATGATTACCAGTTGCCACACTGTGCCTGTGCCCAGCAAGGGCTGCTGTCCCATGCCCAATAGAATGAAGATGGCGAGCACTGGAGCCATCAGGCTGGCCGCGCAGCCGAGGACAAACTGAGCGTACGCATGCTGCCTCAGAAGAAATTCCTGATTTCGAAATACCACCATGCCAATGCAGAGCAATGGTAGAAGACTGGTTCCCAGCGGATTTGCGGAAAGAGAATCGTAAAGTAGTGCTCCAAAAAATGTGATTGAAACGATTGCAACCGGCGGAAAACTCAACGCCGCGTAAACAATTAATCCTGGTAGCAGATCGACTTGCGCACCCAGGAAGCGGGTCCCCATTAGCATACTTTCGGCAAATACCACCAAATAAATCGCAACCAGTATGAATGTATATGCGAGCCAGTTCATGCGATTCTGTGCAAATTTTGCGAGATGGGGTTATTCATGGCCAAACCACCCAGACGCTATCAAGTTGCCGTAAATTGACTGTCAGCTTCACTCGCGCTTCCACATACAGGCCAAAATCGACGCTGTTTGTGTCGACCACTTCTCCGATGGGAATGCCGCGAGGAAAATAGCCGCCTTCACCACTGGTAATGACCCGATTTCCGGGCCGTACTAAACTATTCCGCGGCACATACGAAAGTTGTACGATGGATTGGTCAAGGATACTGGACGGCCCCGCGACCAGGACCCCTTTGGCACCCGTTTCCTGGACCTGCGCGGCGACAGGGCATTTAGGGTCTCCGAGCAATAATACCCGGGCGGATCGATATCCGACCTGCTCGACACGCCCCACCAGACCATCGGAAGTACGCACAGGCAGATTTGTGATGACGCCATCTTTGCTTCCGAGGTCAATTTGAATCGTGCGCCACCAGTTAGCCGGATCGCGCATAATCACATTCGCCAGCTTCATCTTGAAGGGAACCTGGCGTTGCCAGCCAAGGGCCTGCCGCAATTGTGCGTTTTCCAGCCAGACGTTTGTGGTTTGAGAAGCCGCGATTTTAAGCTGTTCATTCTCGAGGTGGAGCCGTTCGACCTCTGCGAGAAGATATTTTTTGGGCACCAGGGAATTGCCGGTTCGGTCGGCAATTCGATGCGCGGAGTTGGCCAGCCCAAAAAGAGGAAGAAAGAGGCCGCTCAGTCCGAGCTTGATCTGCGCGGTTGTCCGGCCCGGCAGGTTCAAGAGAACCAGCGTTAACAAAACCACCACGGTAAAGGCAATATAGTATGGCCTTCTTAACATTTCACTCGAATCAAATCATTCGAGCGAACGCATTGGAGGAGTTTAAGTCCTGCTGGAAGAAGCTACCCGTTTAAGAAACGAAAGTTCCTGTAAAACCCGGCCCGTCCCTTCGGCCACGGCCGTCAGAGGGTCATCCGCAATATGGACCGGCAACCCAGTGGCTTCAGCCACCAGCCGGTCAATCCCGCGCAAAAGTGCGCCACCGCCTGCCATCACAATGCCACGATCCACCAGGTCGGCGGAAAGTTCTGGAGGACAACGCTCCAATGTGATGCGGACCGATTCGAGAATGCTGGACAAAGGTTCTTTTAAAGCTTCGCGTATTTCTTCGGAGCGAACCGGTAGAGTCTTGGGCAATCCCGCGCTTAAATCGCGTCCTTTGACCTCCATGGTCAATTCCTGTTCGAGGGAGTATGCCGAGCCAATCCGGATCTTTATTTCTTCCGCTGTGCGTTCGCCAATCATTAAGTTATAGGCACGCTTCATGTAAGCGACGATGGTTTCATCGAATTCGTCCCCGCCCACGCGCAAACTCCGGCTGAAAACGATGCCGGCCAGCGATATAATGGCGATCTCACACGTCCCGCCACCAATATCCACAATCATATTGCCCGCCGGTTCATGCACCGGCAGACCCACCCCAATGGCCGAGGCCATGGGCTGTTCGATCAAATAAACTTCGCGCGCACCGGCATGGGTAGCCGAATCCTTGACAGCGCGTTTTTCAACTTCCGTAATGCCGGATGGAACTGCGACAACGACTCGGGGAGCTATGAGTTTGCGATGGTGAACCTTCTGAATGAAATGCCGGAGCATAGCTTCGGTAATCTCGAAATCGGCGATCACGCCGTCTTTCATAGGCCGAATGGCCACGATATTGCCCGGAGTGCGCCCCAACATTCTTTTGGCCTCTTCTCCGACGGCTAATACGTTGGTTGTTCCCGCTTGGATGGCAACAACCGAAGGTTCACGCAGCACAATGCCTTGATCTCGCACATAAACGAGAGAATTAGCAGTTCCGAGGTCGATTCCAATGTCGTTGGAAAACAGGCCTTTCAGTTGTGCAAACATGAAATGTGTCTTAACACACTGTCACTTTAGGGGCGCGCCTCAAAGAAGGTCAAGTGCATTAACGTTAATCCGAACGGGTGAAGGCCGATCCCCGGATTTTCCACGAAATTCCCGACGAATCCTGCGTCTCTTTGTAATTTCCCCATTCTGCCGACCGCCAAAAAAGCAACTGCGTGGAAACCAAGGGCCGCGCCGAACTCGACTTTCCTCAAAAAGACTGCCCAGCCCAAAAATGGTGACGGATCCCACTGCCGCCGAGAAAAACGACCTGCATTACGATTTCCCATTGGTCGACGAAATTTCGAAACCCGGCCCCCTGAAACAGTGGCGAACATCCTCATCTGCCTTATCCACCAGACCAACTATCTTCTCGACCAATTGCTTCGCCGATTGGAAAGCGCCTTTGTCCAGGAAGGCGGACTGCGCGAGCGCATGACGCACGCACGACTGGTAGAAAGAGCAAAACGCAATGGATGATCTCCAGTTAACCCTCCCCATCCCGGCAGGTTTTCTAAAATTCACCGGCTGACACAAAACAAGTTCTGATCGCCTCGAATCAGAATGCGGTTGGCCACCGGCACGGGCGTGGCAATAATGCGCTCGCCCATCGGATTTTCACTGAGCAACTCGAATTTGCTTACTACACGCGCGGCGAAGACAACTCCATCCTCACGCGCTGCGTAAAGAATGCCGTTGGCAATCACTGGTGATGCGAAATAGCTGGATCGGTCCTTGGGAAAGGCGTCGTTCCAAATCGTCTTTCCGTCGGAGGCGTTGATACAGGCAACTTCGCCTCGATGTCTCAGCAGGTAAATCCGTCCTTTATACGCGGCTGGGCTGGACACAAACACGCCCATGTCATCGCGCTTCCAGGCGCGGTGCGTCATTGTTACGTCCCCGGTGCCGCCGAGTTTGATTGCATGGAGCTGACCCTGATGTTGATCATCCCTCCCCACGGGTACGATGGCCAGATTGTCGGAGATTAGAGGTGACGCAATGGAGGGCCAATTCGGTGTGCCTTCCGGATTGAACGCGTCGCACGACCATACCAGCTTTCCATTGGCGGCATCGTGCGCCGTCAGATGATCCGCACCCCAGACCAGCAAGGCTTTCCGGCCTTGCTCTTCGTAGAGCACAGGCGTGGCGTAACCATTGTCGTTCTCGCTGGGGACTTTGTAATTGCGCGGCTGCCGCCAACGCAGTTCGCCACTTGCTTTGTCAAAGCCCGCGATCCACGACTCGCCGCTATGTAATCGTGCTATGATCACATGCTCGTCCGTAACGACGGGTGAACTGCCCTGATCCCAGAAGAGTTGTTCGCGACCAAACTGCTGCACCATGTTGGTCTGCCACAGCACCTTGCCATCCATTCCGAGGGCGGCGAAATTACCGCTCTTGAAGGCAACATAAATCCGTTGTCCATCTGTGACCGGAGAGGAGTTGCAACTCGAACCGAGCGTGCGATGCTTCGGCGCTGTCTCCGCGCCGAGTGCGGTTTGCCATAGTCGTTTGCCCGCAAAATCGAACGCCAGCACCGCGTCCTGTCCTTCGACTGGCGCCGTCAGGTAAATCCGCTCCTTCCAAACGATCGGGGTCGAAGACCCCTTGCCGGGCAACCGCGCGCTCCAGGCGACATTCGTCCGGTCCCATTTCACTGGGTAATCTCCAATCGAAGTACTGCCGTTGCCGTTCGGCCCCCGCCAGTTTGACCAATCCTCGTCGTCTCCCTTTGACGACGCAACGACACAAAGTGCGCTGGCAACCAACATTAATCTCAGGCTGCACTTTCCCCAATATCTCGGACAGGTGAACGGTCGCATGTCACCCCATTTCTGGCCCAACTCCTCTCCTGCGTCGAGGATGTAAATTACTTTTGGCGCACCAGAAAAAGTAAGATATACGGAAGGAATTCCGGGGTGACTTCCTTCGTCAACTTTGTTGTCAATACAACCTTCATTTATTGATTGCTTTCGTAACGATGGAGCAGGAACGCTGGGTTCTCCTACTCCACGTTCATTCTTTAGGCTGCTAATCGTTCCTTCACGTCTTTCAATAGCTCCACTTGCGACCTCATATTCCTTTCAATTTGACGTAAATCTCAAGTTGGCCTTGACTCTATGCATGCACCCTTTACGCCGTTCGAGGGGGTTTACCTTAATCGAATTGCTGGTCGTAATCGCGATCATCGCTATTCTCGCCAGCCTGTTACTTCCAGCCGTGGGGCGGGCCAAAGAGAAAGCGCACTCGATTCAGTGCGTCAATAACAGCCGCCAGATCGGCATGGCATTCCTGCTGTATGCCGAAGACAACGCACAACATTTGCCCGACCTGTATACGAAAGCATGGACCGGAAATAACGTCGAAGCGGGTGGCGACTGGTGGTTTCAAAGTCTTTCCAAAGGCCGTTACCTGACCGCGAATAGTGTTTCAAACAACGTCTGGCATTGCCCGGCAGTGCGAGATAAAGACATTCAAACGGTCTTCGGGGCGCGCTGGGAAGGATACGGTCCCGTCGAAAGCACCATCATTCGCTATGGGTTTTCATCGCCGGCTGGGCAGGGAAAACTCGGCAGTCGAAGTTTGAATGAAATTCGCCGGCCGACGGAACTTTGGCTTATGGGCGATACTGGCATCCCGAAAAATCCTGCAAAGGTCCCAAGCGGCGGTTATCTGACTGAAATTGTCACCTTCCCGCCCGATCCAGTGAGCGGTTGGACCCTTTGGCAGCCGCAAAAGCAACCTGCCTGTCGTCACAATCAGAGGGGCAATGTGACCATGGTGGACGGGCACGTCGAAACCTGGCGCTATGCCGATTTCCGCACCAACAAGAATAATATTTTTGGGGTGAATAACCAGTTGTAAATCTCGCAACGGCGCGTCCTTTTACGCCGGCCAACCTCTGCCTCCTTGAAAACTTCTTTGTTTGGAGGAGATTGCCAGAGGAAGCGGAGGAACCTATGCGTAAAAAGATAACCAAAGCACAGGAGGCACACGTGCAGCATTTCGACGAACCGGGCGTCACTGATCCCGAACCGATTCTGCAGAAGGAGCTCGACCCTGTTACCGAACGTATGAAAGGGGAGCGAGCCGAATCGAAGAATATCGCGGGTCTCCCACTTGATAACAAAGGCCGGCCCCTTCGATTTTAGGAATCTCGCCGGATTATTCAGGGAAGTGGTTTAAAAGAACATGCTTGTTCGATACAAGATGCTGCGAAATGGCCTGAGTGATGTATTCCTTCGCAAGCTGCACCGCATAGGATAGATCGCAACCAAGCGCGGCATATCCCGCGATCGCTGCCGCGTAGGTGCATCCGGCGCCATGTAGTTTTCCGACCTGCAACCGTGGAGCCTGCAACAGAAGTTCGGTCTTCCCGTCAAAATAAATATCCAAAGATTCGGGACTCTTCTTCAAATGGCCCCCTTTAATCAGGGCCGCGCAGCCGTACGTCTCGAATAACTTCCGGGCCGCGATCCGCATCTCAGCGATTGAGCTTACGCCCATGCCCGTCAGCATTTCTGCCTCAGCCAGATTCGGAGTAACGAGTGAAGCTGCAGGCAGGAGCAGAGTTTGGATAGTTTTCAAAACGCCTGCTTTCAGAAGTGTCGCGCCGCTGGTTGAAATCGCAACTGGGTCGGCAATTCGAAGCACTGAGCCTTTGGCAAGCCGGCTGAATTCAGATGCCACGATCTCAACAATCTCCACCGTATAAAGCATCCCGCTCTTTACACCCCCGAGCCGAAATGCCTTTGTGACCGCCTTGATCTGATCTCGCAAGATGTTGGCTTCGATTGGCTGGATCGACAGGACACTTTTCGGATTTTGGGCTGTGATCGCCGTGACGGCGCTCGTCCCATGAACCCCCAGCGCGGCAAAGGTCTTCAGGTCAGCTTGAATGCCCGCGCCACCGCCGCTGTCGGATCCTGCGATGGTGAGAGCTGTTGGAACTTCGCTATGTTTAGACACGGCCCGATCGTAGGGGCGAATTCCCAAACGTTCTATTTTAAAAATTGCCCGCCATCATTTATGCTTTGCGAATGGATAAAGAGCAGGTTTCAGAAGTGTTGCTGGAAATTGGTGTGTTGCTCGAGTTAAAAGGGGAAAACCCTTTCAAAACTCGTGCCTACGCCAACGCCGCGCGCGCTCTGGATACATTGGGCGAGTCTCTCGATAAACTTGTTTCCGAGAATCGCCTGGGGGAAGTGAAAGGCATTGGTGCCGCACTCCAGGATAAAATTTCCCAACTCGTCACCACCGGCAAGCTTCCTTATTACGATGAGCTCAAGGCCTCGTTGCCTCCAGGACTTTTCGCCATGCTTCAAATTCCAGGATTGGGACCGAAGAAAGTCAAAGCACTCTACGAAAAACTTAAAATCGCTACCGTCGAACAACTCGAAAAAGCCTGTCGCGATGGCCAGATCGCGGGCCTGGATGGCTTTGGCGAAAAGACTCAGGGCAAAATCATTGAAGGCATTCATTTTCGATCCCAGTACGCCAGCCGCCATTATCTCAGCAAGGCTCTCACCGCTGCCGAGCCGATTTTACAGAGGCTGCGCGAACAGCGCGATGTGATTCGTTGCAGCACGGCCGGCAGCGTCCGGCGCTCGAAGGAAATCATCGGCGATGTCGATTTTCTCGCCTCGTCGAATCAACCTGCAAGTGTGATTGATTTTTTCACGAAGCTGGACGGAATCGTTTCCGTAAGCGCCAAAGGCGATACCAAGGCGAGCGTTGTCCTCGGAGGTGGCATTCAGGCCGATTTACGGGTAGTTTCCGATGCGGAGTACCCTTTCGCCCTCGCCTATTTTACCGGAAGCAAGGAACACAACATCGTCATGCGCCAGCGCGCGATACAGCGAGGCTTGCGCCTGAACGAATACGGTTTGTTCCGTTCGGAGGCGGAAACTCGGGACCCTGCCTTGCGAGTGGCTTGTCTGACGGAAGATGAGATTTACGAAAAGTTGGATCTGGTCTATGTCCCCCCTGAATTGCGCGAAGACCATGGGGAATTCGCGGCTGCTGAGAAAGGCGACCTGCCTCGCCTGGTTGAATGGACCGATTTGAAAGGCTCGCTGCACAACCATTCCACCTGGAGCGATGGTCGTTGCACGATTGAGGACATCACTGAATTCATGCAGGAACTGGGATTTAGCTACTGGGCGATTACCGATCATTCAAAGTCATCCGTTCAAGCCCATGGCCTCACCCCCGAGCGCCTTCGCGAACAAATTGTCGCCGTAAAGGAAATGAACGAAAAGCTGGCAGGCGAGGGGACTGACTTCCGGCTGCTGACCGGAAGTGAAGTCGATATACTTGCTGGCGGCGAACTGGACTTCGATGATGGCCTGCTTTCCGAACTCGATGTCGTATTTGCCAGTGTGCACAATGCATTCTCGCAAACCGAAGCGGAAATGACCAAGCGCCTTATCTGAGCCTCTCAAAACCCCAACGTCCACATGCTCGGTCATCTGACGGGTCGATTGCTTCTCGAGCGTGAACCTTACAAAGTGAATCAGCATGCCGTCATTGATGCGTGCGCGGAAACGGGTACGTGGATTGAACTAAACGCAAGTCCCTACCGCTTCGACATGGATTGGCGCATGTGGATCTATGCGCGTTCCAAAGGAGTGAAGTGTGTTATCAATTGCGATGCGCATCGCAACGAACACGCCGGCTTCCTGCGGCTCGGAGCTGGCGTGGCGCGCAAAGGCTGGCTCACGAAAAATGAGGTGATGAATACCTTGCCTCTGGTTGCTCTCAAAAAAGAATTGCAGAAAAAGCGCGGCGGCTGAATTCGTAGAGTAACTATCAGTTCGAAGCCTGCTTTCAAGATTTGGTAAATCCACCCGGAACCACTCCTTGTCATAGCGCCGCACCAACTCCTCACTCGCTCTACAAACTTCAGATTGGAGCCAAGGCGCATGGAGCGCGGATTTTCAACCCGCAACAAGCAACTCAAACACCGCGCCGGTACTTTATTTTAAACCAACAAACGAAGCTGGAGGCTCCGTGTTTCGAATTTCTTGATCTCTTTTGCACAGCCTGCACAGATTCGAGCACACATCCGGAAAATTCTCTGTTCGAACCAAACCTCTGAGGAGTTGCAACGGTAATCCGCTTAGTTGAAAGCTGGAATTTCCGGAGAGTCCTCTGCGTAAAAAATCTCCGTGATAGAGCTTTCCGCTTCCATGAATGAATTTGATTCATGGAAGAGATGAAATTATTCCTTCAGTCAAAATGTTCATCTGGCATTGTCGAAGCTGAAGCCGATTCAGCGAATCACGATGGCTCGCAAAAACCCAGCGAGTCGTGGCGTCAAACTCCCGATCCGATTACGTCATCCAGCGTTGCGCTTGTGGCCCGGGATAAGGGTTTGAATTGGTTGGGATTAACGCTTGTGGGTATCGCTCCTGAATCAACGAAATAAACCCAATGAAAAAGAGACTAAAGCAAATTGTAACACTTCTGGCTGCGCTCGCGGTCTGGTCGGCATCACAACCGAATCGTCTTTACGCTGCTGAATTTCCAACAGCACAAGTGAATACGACCGGCCTCGCGATTACAGATGATACGGTCACAGTGGGGCAGCTCCATTCCGCAACGGGCACGATGGCGATTAGCGAAACCGGCTCGATTCAAGCGGAGCAACTCGCGATCGAACAGATCAATGCCGGAGGCGGTGTTCTTGGCCGCAAAATTAAAATTATCGTCGAAGACGGAGCTAGTGATTGGCCAACGTTCGCTGAGAAGGCGAAGAAGCTTCTCGTGAATGATAAAGTCGCTTCCGTCTTCGGTTGCTGGACTTCTGCCTCGCGAAAAGCCGTTTTGCCGGTGTTCGAAAAAGAGAATGGAATGCTCTATTACCCGACGTTCTACGAAGGACTGGAACAATCCAAAAACGTCATCTACACCGGGCAGGAAGCCACCCAACAGATTCTCGCCGGTCTTGATTGGATCGTAAAAGAAAAGAAGGCGAAGACATTTTATTTGATCGGCTCCGATTACATCTGGCCCAGAACATCCAACAAGATCGCGCGTAAACATATCGAAAATGTGCTCAAAGGCAGCGTCGTCGGAGAGGAATACTACGCCCTCGGCCACACGCAATTCGGTTCACTGATCAATAAGATCAAATTGAAAAAGCCCGACGTCATCTATGCGATCGTCGTTGGCGGCAGCAACGTCTCTTTCTACAAACAGCTAAAGGCCGCCGGAATTACGAGTGACAAATGGACGGTTCTCACCATCTCGGTTACGGAGGACGAAGTCCTCGGGATTGGAGGTGAAAACCTCGTTGGGTTTTATTCCGCGATGAAATATTTTCAATCGCTGAACAACGAGAATAACAAGGGCTTCGTTGAAGCTTTCAAGGCGAAGTACGGTGCGAAGAGCGTTATTGGCGATGTGACCCAGGCTGCGTATCTCGGGCCCTGGCTCTGGAAATTGGCCGTTGAGAAAGCCGGAAGTTTTGATGTCGATAAGATCGCCGCGGCCTCGCCTGGCATCGAGTTCACCAAGGCCCCCGAAGGTTACGTCAAGATTCACGAGAACCACCATCTCTGGAGCAAGCTGCGCATTGGCCAGTGGCAAACTGACGGTCAGGCCAAGGTTCTTTATGAATCTGAGTTGATCGAGCCGAATCCTTTCCCCAAGGGCTATCAATGATCTGAGTGTCGGTCATGCGCCCGGAAACGAAAATACAAACTGCCAGTTAATTTTTTTAGATTATGTTTGGATATTCTCCTTCAGAACTTTGGTCGATTTTTGTAATGCAGGGGTTCGCCGGGCTCAGTTTATTCAGCGTGCTGCTGCTGATGTCGCTAGGGTTGGCGATCATCTTCGGTCAGATGGGCGTCGTGAACCTTGCCCATGGAGAGTTCATGGCTCTCGGGGCCTACATGGTCTATCTCTGTTCAGAGATAGTTCATAATCATTTTCCTGCGCTCGTTCCCTTCTACTTTATCATCGCGGTCGGCATCGCTTTTCTTGCCGCCGCGGTGGTAGGGCTTTTTGTGGAATGGTCCTTGATTCGTTTTCTCTACAAGCGACCTCTCGACACACTTCTCGCGACCTGGGGGTTGAGTTTGATCATGCAACAGGCATTTCGCTCAATCTTCGGGGCGCGGGAAGTGACTCCCACACTTCCTGACTGGCTGATGGGATCGTTCAAACCAACCGACACGATCGATATTCCCATCAACGGCGTGTTCGTCATGGGACTAACTCTGCTCCTCACCTTCGGCGTCTGGTTGTTTATGTTCCGTTCGCGGACCGGTCTTCAGATGCGCGCCACCGTGCAGAATCGCATGATGAGCGGAGCAGCCGGAATCAACACTGGACGGAT
>JAQGOX010000080.1 GCA_028293365.1 Verrucomicrobiales bacterium
TCCGATAATCTAACAGATTGGTCGGATATATTGAGCGACTCTTTAACCACGGATTCCTACGATTTCTTTGATGAGGCTGCGGGGAACGCCCCGCTCCGATTCTATCGAGCTTTCGCAGCACCCTGACTTTGGGTGAAGTCGTCAGTGGGAATGCGGCTTCCCGGTGCCGCACATGCCGCAGGAGCGCCGGTTTCCGCTGCAATCGCCAGCAGACGCAGCATTTCCAGCGGCGCTGGAGGCGAAAACAGACAGCTTTTTTTGCAATTGAGTTTTTCCACAGTGAGGGCAGGAGGTGCCTTCCCATTGGCTGGAACGAACCAGGACTTCACTATCTTTATCACACGACCGGCAATGAAACTCGTAAATCGGCATGCAGCGACTTTACCGGCCCCGCCAAAAATCTCAAGTTTGGTCAACGATGTGGAATTCTTCGGACGAGGGTTCAGGCGAAACTAAAATTCCTGCGCTTCAGGTCGCGCTGTAGTTTTACGGTTATCATCCAGGCCACCAGCCCTTGAGAAATGAGCAGAGTTGACGATAGCATGTTTTGGGGTTCCATGATCGAAGAGCGGAAGTCGATGGTTACAAAAACGGCGTAGAGAAAAAGGCCAGGAATACCACCAGGATAAAAAAAGTCACGGAGGCCATGCTGACCTGGGCAGCGGCAATGAGTGCACCGGGGGTGCCCACGGACCACTTTCCGCCAAAGCCAGTAAGCAGCATCCATTGTATTTCGAGTCGATCGACCGCGCTTTGCAGAAGCCAGCAATGCCAGGCCGGGAGGGCCACCGCCAGGGAACCGCTAAGCAGTGCGGACGTCAATACGGCGCGAGACCAGCGAATGCTGAATGTCGAAGCCAGTAAACCGGCCGACAGGGCCAGAACTACTGCGGAAAAATTGAGGAGCGCAGCACGTCCGAGATCGCTCGGGCTCACACCACCAAGCAGAAATGGAATTATAATGGCAGGCAATGCTGTGAGCAGGTAGCTGGCACCGCGCAAACCATGCACGAGCCCCTTCGCCATGATGATGCTGGGTGCCCGGAGTGGTGTCAGAAACAGGAGTCCAAGCGTTCCCTCGCGGCGTTCGCGACTAATACAGTCCGCGGTCAGCAGCGGCACGATTATCCAAATGGAGAGGAACAGCAGAGTGTTTAATGCCCCAAAAATGCCGACTCCGGTTCCAAGGTCTCCCTGCATGACCGCAGTTGCGGCGAACAGCAAAATGCCTCCAGCCAGAACTCGCGACCAGTAGGTGAACGGCCGTCGGGCCTCGGCTCGCATTTCCCGCAGGATCACCGCCGAAGCGTTCATCCGATGGCTCGGTTATTGTGTTTCTCCTTTAGTGACCCTGAGAAAGACTTCCTCCAGCCCCAATTCATCTTCCCATAGTCCTGTCAGCTTGAAGCCGCTTTTAACTATCACGTCAGCAATAAAGGATGGGTCGGTGTCCTGGCTCGCAAGCGTTAATTTGATTTGGCCATCGACCGCATTTGCTTCCAGCACCTCTTCGCGAGCCTTGAGGATTTCGATGGCGCGCGGAGAATCATCCACCACACGCACCCAATATACGTGACCAGCGCCGACCTGAGTGCGAGCCCCGTCGACGGGCCCGCTGTAAATCAGTTTTCCTTTTTCGATGATGGCGACACGATTACAGAGGGTTTGCAGTTCGCTAAGGATATGTGACGAGATGATGATCGTTTTACCGAGGCGTTGAAGCTCCTGGAGGATCGCCATCATCTCGATACGCGCGCGTGGATCGAGACCACTGGCGGGTTCGTCCAAAAGTAGCAATTGCGGATCGTGAATCAGGACGCGCGCAAGGCCCAGGCGCTGCTGCATGCCTCGACTGAGGGCTCCGATTAAAGCTCCGCGTTTTTCCGTGAGACCGACCAGTTCAAGGACGTCATTGACGGTTTTTTCGCGCTGCGCCGAAGGGATTTTGTAACAGGCACCGAAGAAATCGAGGTATTCGGTGACTTCCATGTCCTTATAGACACCGAAAAAATCCGGCATGTACCCGATCACATGCCGAACGGCGTCGGCATCCTGCACCACATCATGCCCAAGCACCTTGGCTGTGCCACCGGAAGGGGTGAGGAATGTAGCCAGTATTCGCAGAGTAGTCGTTTTGCCCGCTCCGTTCGAGCCAATGAAGCCGAAGAGATCGCCCTTGTTGACAGTCAGGTCAAGCGCGTTCAAGGCGATCATCGCACCATACGTTCGCGTCAGCTTGAAGGTTTGAACTGCTGGAACGATGACAGGGGGTTCGATAGCCATAAATTAAAGCTGTTTTACGGGGATTACGAGGCGCAGGAGTGAATCCCGGCGCACTCGTTTGGGAGTGAACTGATTGATCGGCTTTGCGTAAGCGTGTCCGGGATCGAATGCGAACAGAATGGCGTCTCCCTTATCGAGAGAAGCAGAAATATCGAGACCAGGAGGTGAGACAAAGCGTTGGAAGTTGGATTGGTTGCCTGCGAGGTGTTTGCCGAGTGAAACAACGGTTGCCACAAGTGGGCGATTCTCCAGATGTCTCGCGGAATCGTCTCCGAAGGCATTTCGACGGGCTCCCACCGCATGTGGGAATGACCCTCCATTTTGCTGGACGAATGCGGAAACAGGAGTGCCTTTCGTGGGGTCAAGGAGGATCGTTTTCGTTTCGCCGGCTTCGAGGTTTCCAATTTCGTACATGGATTGCGCATACGCAAAACGCAGGTCTGTGAGTGGTCTATCGGTAAGATTCTGCAATTTGAGTCGCGTTGCGTTGCCTTCCAGGGTGACCGAGGCGATCAGAGGCAGCGACTCTTGCTTGAACCAGTCATTAACGTAGAGGAGACTTGTCCAGACAGGCACAGTGATTTCAGCCTGAAAGCTATTACCGGTCTGATCGACTCGCAAACGGTTTCCGTCCCTGCCACCACCGGCGTAAAGGTCCAGAAACTCACCCCGCAATGTGGAAACCATTGGCTCAGAAGCGAGTTGATAATGTGAATTCTCCGACGAGTAAACGGAAGCATAGGTGCGCCCTCTTAGTTCAGCGCGATCACCTCGCGGCAGAATATCGACGATCTGGAGCTCGTTCCATTCGGTTTCTCCCGCGCGAAGTTTGTAGCCGATGAAGTAGATAAGGAACGAGAAAATGACAACGTAGGCGGGGAACGTTATCCAGGTGAGCATCTGCCGGTTGATTTTCTTCAACCAATACTGGTCGAATGGGCCTATCACAATCAGATAGACGAGCAATAGTAGAAGCAGCCATTCAACAGGCAGATTCTTTACCTGGCGGCTATCGATCAAAGCGCCGAATACCGCATCGGTGCTGGCTCCGCCATAATTCGAATTATCGGTGGTTAAAAGCAGGTCGGGGGCAAGTCCTGTCAGGCGCGCCCAGAAATAGGGCCGGTTTTTCCACGAACGGAACGGCTCACGTTCGGGACTAAAAGTTAAAACAGAAATTTTCCCGCGTCCTCGATTCGCCTGGATCAGAAGAGGCGAATCACCGGCGGAAAAAATCGCGGTGCCATCTTTAACTTTGACCCGGACTATCGGCACTTCCGTCGAGTTGAAAGTAGTATCGCGTGGCAAAGTTGAATAGGGATTATCGCTCTGAAGATTTTTGAATTTGGGTGCGAACGCACTGGTTGGTGCCTTTTGCCTGGATTCCGTCAATTCGCCTCCCAGCCAGCCGCCGATTGCTTCGTCGATAGCAACGTTCGCCACACCCGAAATTTCCACTGGCAAAAATTGTTGCAGCCAGGGCAGGGAACTGACATCCCCCGCCGATTCGATCCCGACGATCAGGTGACCACCGTCCCGAACCCATGCAATCAGAGCGGCAACCTGAGGCATCGGCAGTGTGATCGCCTTTTCACTGTTAACGTAGATGGCGTCCAGTCCTTCCAGGGCAATCGGGCTATCGGGGAACTGTTCGATTTGCAGGCGGGCGGCTTGCGGCTTTAGTTCAACCCGATTGGGTTTGATGTTCGGCATTGTCGGCATGCCGTTGAAGGTTCTTGGCAACGCTCCCATTAATAGCGCATCGTATGAGGCAAACTTAGCCTGGATGCCGAGTCGTTCGGCGCGCACTTTGCCATTATCATCAATGAGCCGGGCATCCCATTGGGGACCATACCGGACCGAAGAGGCAAACATCGGGATCACAATTCGTTTCCGCGTATTGGTGGGGAGTTCCAACGGAATGCGCCGAATTTGATCTGAGCCAAAGCCTCCGGATGTAATTTCGATATGTGCTTTAAATGGCGGTCCGTCGTTATGAATTTCGCAAGCGACGGGAAACCAGGCGGCTTCGCGAACGATTGAGTCGTATCCCGCGAAGACGTCAAACTGGATGGCCGCAATCCCGGATTGGACGGAAACTGCGAGAAATACTATTGCAAGAAGCAGGGATTGCGATGAGCGAAGAGCAATTTGATATAGAGGCGGCATTAATCCCATAATCTCGCTGTGTGGACTGGATATAAGTAATGTTCGAGATACAAGCAACGCTGAATACGTTTCCCTTGCTTGTTTGAGACTCGGGACACCGCTGCAAGCATATTCCCCATTTTGTCATTTACATAGACAGCGCAGTTCGCCGAATGCTCACGATAATTCGGCGGAGTAATATTTTCTCTGCTTCAGCGGAGCGTTTCCCTGCGCGATCCGCGGGTCGTCGGGAGTAGAACTAAATCTTCTGCCTTCGTTCAGGGGACAATCATGCCGAAGGTTTGGCAATCCTGGAAAGTGCATCGACCGCCGCCTGGCTTTCAGCCTCTTTTTTGCTTTTCCCACGTCCCCGTCCCAGTTCGCGACCCTGATAACGGACCGAGCATTCGAAAATGCGATCGTGATCCGGGCCGCTGACCGTTTCCAGCGCATATTGTGGCGGTTCCGGCGATTCGGACTGAAGCATTTCCTGAAGTTCTCCTTTAGGATTATCCAGGTTTGGGATCACCTTCAACTCTCCGAAAACCTCGGTGAAAACTCGCAGGATGAACTGCGTCGCTACGTCCAGTCCTCCGTCCAAATAAATCGCCCCGATTACGGCCTCGAAAGCATCCGCCAATGCGGATTGACGTTCCCGGCCGCCACTCATTTCCTCGCCGCGGCTTAGTATGAGATAGTCACCTAGTTGAATGTTCCGGGCCTGGTCAGCCAGGGTGCGGCGATTGACCAGTTGGGCACGGGCTTTGGTCAGCGGTCCTTCGCCGAAACCGGGGAATTTAGCGTAAAGTTCGAGCGTTAGTATGAGCTGTAGTACGGCGTCGCCGAGGAATTCCAGGCGCTGGTTGTGCAAAACCGCGGTGCCCAGTTCGTGCGCCACCGATGGATGCGTCAGCGCTAACCGGAGCAGGGCAGGATCGCGGAATTTGAGTCCAAGACGGGTTTGAAATTTTGCAAGATCAGCCACAGAAACCATTATGCAGTTGAACGCTCCGATTCTTCAGGCGCCGCGCTTAGGTTTGATTCGTCGATTGCAGCTGCCGACGGTTGCTCCGACTCCGTGACCGAAGCTTCCCCTGGAGATGCGGAAGCAGACGTCGCGGGTTCGGTCGAAGGCATCGGATCAAGTCCATGTTCCAGTAA
>JAQGOX010000100.1 GCA_028293365.1 Verrucomicrobiales bacterium
GAACATCGAACCCCTTGAACCTGTCGAAGGGTCAACCCCTGCTCCGGCAATCTCCGCGTATCCACCAACTCCTTTGAGTTGGCGGCTCGGTATCGCTGCCTCCATCGTTACAATCGGCCTCGCCGCATTTTTTTCCCGCAGCGCTATCGGACCCCACGGACAAGCTTTTGCTGGCTTCTTTTGTTTCTTCGGCATCGTCGCCATGTTCTCCCAGAATCTCCGCGCGGTGAATTGGCGCACCATCCTTTGGGGAGTCGCACTGCAAGTGATCCTCGCGCTGCTGGTGCTCAAAGTGCCCGCGGTCAAAACGGTGTTTAACGCGGCAAAAGTGGTGGTGGTGAATTTTATCAGTTTTTCAGACAGGGGAGCCGAATTTGTTTTTGGAAACCTGGCTCGGCCGGGCGATATTGCGCTTAATCCCGGGAAAGAATTTCTTTTCATCTTCGCTTTCAAAGCGCTTCCGCCGATTCTTTTCATCTCCGCGTTCTTCACCGTTCTCTACCATTACGGGATCCTGCAATGGATTGTCCGCCAAATGGCCAGGGTCATGGTCCATTTAATGGGCACCAGCGGAGCCGAGACACTTTCAGTATCCGCAAATGTATTCATGGGACAGACTGAAGCCCCGCTCATTGTAAAACCGTACGTGCCCCGGATGACAGCGTCGGAATTATTCACCCTCATGACCAGCGGCTTCGCGCACATTTCCGGGGGAATGATGGTGGTTTACATCAATTACGGCGCCGATCCTGTGGCGGTGCTCACAACCTGCATCATGGCCTGTCCAGGCAGCCTTTATCTCGCAAAACTTTTCATGCCCGAAGTCAGCCGTCCTGAAACTGCGGGAACGGTAAAAACAGATTCTGCCAAATCGCCATACGTCAATGGCATCGATGCCGCGGCAGCGGGAACCTCAGATGGCTTGCGCCTCGCTCTGAACGTGGTGGCGATGCTGATCGTTTTCATCGCATTTGTAGCGATGTTCGACGCGCTCATTGGTCTGGTGTTCAAAGATCTGACCCTCTCGAAACTCTTCGGCTGGCTCTTTTCTCCAGCCGCATTTTTGATGGGTATCGAGCTTGCCGACGTTTCAAAAGTCGGCAGCCTCCTCGGAGCCAAGCTGGCAATCAACGAACATTATGCCTACCTGGTAATGAAAGGTTGGAAGGAAACCCCTCATTTCATGACCGACCGCTCATACTTGCTCGCGGCCTTCGCGCTGACCGGCTTTGCGAACTTCGCGTCGCTCGGAGTGCAACTGGGCGGTATTGGCGCGATCGCACCGGAGCGGCGGCATGATCTCGCCCGATTGGGATTGCGCGCCCTGTTTGTGGGTTTCGTAGCGACACTATTGAACGCATCCATAGCAGGCGTCCTTTTGAATTGAAAATCCGGCCGTGAAGCAATCCTCAGCCTGCGGCTGGTGTTTTCAATTCCAGCCAAAATGTGCTCCCGCGACCGGGCTCGGACTCGAGCCCAATTTGTCCCCCCATTCGCTCGATCGCTTTCCGGACGATCGCCAGTCCGATGGAACTCAAATCGCCAATTTTTTCATTCCTTTCAGGTGCGCCAGTTCGAAGCAAATGCCTCCGCATTGCGGCTCCAGTAACACCTCGAACCACTTTGATCTTCCGCTTTTCTTGACCCCTGGATTACCCTCGGGTAGATGTTTCGCGCGCTGTCGATCGCTTTTTTGCTCTTTGCTGGTTGCATGTCTGCTCCCAAAAACGTGCCTCCTCTGGACCTGACAGGTTCTGGCTGGACTACACGACAAGGCCAGGTCACGTGGCAACGAAAACGGAATGCCGCCGAAATTTCCGGGGACTTGCTGGTTGCAATCAATCAAAACCATTCCAGCTTTGTGCGCTTTTCAAAAGATCCATTTACAATCGTGAACGCACAGACCAACCCCGACCGATGGAACATCGATTTCGGCGATAAATACTATTTTCATGGAGCCGGTCATGGTCCATCGCGGCTCATTTGGCTACACATTCCAGAAATTTTATTGGCCAGTCATGCTCCACCGGCTGGCTGGGAAATGACCAACACAACCGCGCAAACCACGCTGCTTCAAAACCACAAGAGTGGCGAGCGGGTCGAAATATTTCTTCCCTGATGCGGTAGGACAGTTGAATGAAGCCTTCCTTCTTATACCGAGGCCATCTTTGGAACGCGGCGACCAAAGCCGCTCATTATCTCGGCCCGAATATCGTCGGAAATCTTGCCCGCCCTCTGGCAGGCTTGTATGGAACATTTCATTCGAGCAGGCGTGAAATTGTGCTGCAAAATATTCTGCCCGCCTTGAACGGCGAGCGCGCGGCCGCCAGACCTGTAGTCGATCGACTCTTCCGCAATTTTGGGCAAAAGCTCGCGGACCTTTGGGCTTACGAAAGCGGCGCCTCCATCCAAACTCTCATTAAGGATTCTTTGCAATGGGAACGTTTCCTTGAGGCACATCAACCAGGCCGAGGCACCCTGCTGTTGACGCCGCATCTGGGCAATTGGGAGTTCGGGGCACCCCTACTTACGGCCAAAGGCGTGCAACTCCTGGTGCTGACCCAGGCCGAGCCTCAGAGTCAATTTACCGATTTGCGGCAAAAAGCTCGAGCCCGATGGGGAATCGAAACACTGGTCGTAGGCGACGACCCGTTCGCATTCGTGGAAGTCATCCGCCGCCTGGAAAAAGGGGCGGTGGTCGCTCTCCTGGTCGATCGACCAGCCGAAGCGAGCGCAGCACCGGTGAAACTGTTCGGTCGTTCCTTCATGGCTTCAATCGCCGCCGCGGAACTCGCCCGCGCCACGGGATGCGCCCTGCTGCCGGTCATATTGCCGCATGTTGAAGCGGGTTATCGAGCTGAAGTTCTGCCACAAATCCAGTACGACAGGACCAAAATACGGTCGCGCGAAGCGCGTATTGAATTAACTCAGGATATCATGCGTGCTTTCGAACCGTCGATTAGGCAGTATCTTGACCAATGGTATCATTTTGTTCCTGTTTGGAGCGCCGCATAAAGCGTGTCGCGTTGGTATTTGTCTCAGTGGGGATGCTGACTGCGAGCGCGCGCGCCTCCACGCTGGATGAACTCCTCAATCGCTGGCTCGCCGCACAAACCAACATACAAACGTGGACTGCCGATTTCGTGCAAACGCGGCATCTCAAAGCGCTCGTTCAGCCTTTGCGCGCCGAAGGGCGTCTCTGGTACACCGCTCCCTCCGATTTTCGCTGGGAACTGGGTAAACCCGTACAGACCGTGGCCGTTCGCCATGGGGACGAGTTGCTCTTGATGTACCCAAACCTAAAGCGCGCCGAACGCTATTCCTTTGGCGGAAAGCAACCCGGTCAACTCAAAGATATGCTCTCACTGCTCGAAGCGGGGTTTCCTCGCTCGCGGCAACAAATCGAACAACGCTTCACTCTGAAGCTCGGTCCCGCGACCAATGGTTGTGAATCCATGATTTTGGAGCCGAAAGCTTCCGCGACGCGCAAAATGCTGCCCCAGATCACCGTCTCAATCGAAACCAATCATTTCCGTTTGCAGGCAACGGAACTGCAATTCGCCGACGGATCAATTTTGCGTAATGAATTTACTACGTCTGAGGTGAATACTCCGATCAATTCATCGACTTTTCAGCCGCAGCTTGGACCGGAATTCAAAATTACCGAACCACTCAAGCATTAGAATGCACGACATCGAAGAGAGCGCTCTCGAGGCGCTGCCGCACGGACCCGAATTTCGGTTTCTGGACCGCATCACCTCATTGATCGCAGGCAAGAGCGGCACAGCCGAATTTATCCTCAAAGGAACTGAAGATTTCCTGAGCGGACATTTTCCGGATGATCCCCTCATGCCGG
>JAQGOX010000121.1 GCA_028293365.1 Verrucomicrobiales bacterium
CGTGGACTAACGGCGCATTTCTGGACGAGAGCGGAAAACCACTGTCCAGGGTTCCTCGAGATTGGGGACTTGCGGCAATATTTCGTGATTTGAACGGGGATGGCTCTCCTGATCTTTATGTTTGCAACGATTTTCAATCGCCGGATCGAATCTGGCTTAATGATGGACGTGGCACTTTCCGCGCCCTGCCGACTCTGGCGATAAGACACACGCCTACATTTTCCATGGCAGCCGACGTCGCTGATATCAATCGTGACGGTCTGGATGATATCTTTACCGCTGACATGTTGAGCCGTCACCATTCCCGCCGTCTGATGCAGCAGGCCGGATCGGATCCGTTTTTATCGGTCGTTGGCGTTTTCGCGGATCGGCCTCAAATCGATCAAAATACTCTCCAACTCAACCGGGGCGATGGCACCTATGCGGAGATTGCGCGCTGTGCCGGTATTGAAGCTTCCGAATGGACCTGGGGGGCAATGTTTCTCGATGTGGATCTCGACGGCTTCGAGGACCTCCTTTGTGCCACCGGTCAGATGTTTGATACTCAGGACCTGGACGCGCAGGCGCGGATTGCCGCGAAGGGACCCTGGAGGCGCGATCTCATTCCGCAAAAGCTTCTTCTATTTCCTTCCCTTGTGACCAGGAAATTGGCCTTTCGCAATCGAGGCGATTCAACATTTGAAGAGGCCGGTTCCAATTGGGGATTCGATCAGCTCGGAATTTCACACGGAATGGCCGCTGCCGACCTCGACAATGATGGAGACCTGGATATGGTCGTGAACAATCTGAATGGTCCCGTCGGGCTGTATCGAAACGATGCCTCCGCTCCACGAGTCACGGTGCGATTGAAGGGTTTGGCGCCGAATATTCACGGGATCGGAGCAAAAATTGTGCTTCGCGGCGGTGCAGTGCCTTTTCAGAGCCAGGAAATGATATGCGGAGGGCGCTATCTTTCCGGTGACGATTCAGTTCGGGTTTTTGCGGCAGGAGTTATTACAAATTCAATGCGACTGGAGGTAAAATGGCGAAATGGGCTTCAAACCGTGCTGAACAATGTTCGGGCGAACCGAATCTACGAAGTGGACGAACGTTCCGGAATTAAGGCCAGCTCGAGCCCAACAAATAAAACGATCGCTCTGTTCAGCGAGGTCAGCCAGCTTATCGGGCATACCCACACGGACGAAAATTACGACGACTTTGTCCGCCAACCTCTTTTACCGAGGAAATTGAGCCAGTTAGGACCGGGTGTCGCCTGGGTCGATCTGGATTCTGATGGCTGGGATGACCTTGTGATCGGAGGCGGGAAAGGGGGAAGACTCGCTGTTTACCGGAACGATGGTAACGGCGGTTTCGCGGCCATGACTAACGCGATTCTGGATCATGTCAATGTTCGGGACCAGACCGCCGCGATCGGCGGAACTAAGGCCACATTACTGGTCGGGTCCTCCAGTTATGAGGACAAGCAGCCTACAAACGGAGAGGTGCAGGAGTTCGATTTTCTCAAAGGAACCATCAATCAGATTGCGACCCAGGGGGAGGAGAGCGTCGGCCCAATTGCTCTGGCCGATTTCAACGGTGACGGAGCTCTTGTCCTGTTTATAGGTGGCCGTGTAATTGCCGGACGATATCCCGAAGCCGCGAATTCCCATCTGTATCGAAGAGAGCGGGAAAAGTGGGTGATCGACCCGGAGAATTCGAAGGTATTACAAGGAGCGGGCCTGGTCAGTGGCGCAGTCTGGAGCGATCTCGATGGCGATGGTTTTCCCGAACTAATTCTCGCCTGCGAGTGGGGCCAGGTCCGAGTTTACAAGAAGGTTGAGGGCCGGCTGAAAGAGATTACCACAAGTCTGGGATTGGGTAGTTACACCGGTTGGTGGAATGGAGTGACAACTGGAGATTTGGATGGTGACGGCAGACTGGATATCATTGCAAGCAACTGGGGTACTAATACCAAATACTCCACGAGCCCGGGACATCCGCGTAAATTGTACTACGGCGACTTCTCAAACAATGGAACGATGGATCTGATCGAAACGTACCATGATGACGAGCTGCTAAAGGAGGTGCCCGCGCGGGACTTGAACACTGCGGTCGCTTCAATGCCCTTTTTGCGCGAGAGGTTTCATTCCTTTGCCGCATATGACACCGCTGGGATTCAGGAAATCTACGGTGACCGGCTTCGAAATGCCCGCGAGCTCCGAGTTAATACATTATTATCGACCGTGTTTTTAAATCGCGGAGATCATTTCGAAGCGCGGCCACTTCCTCCAGAGGCGCAATGGAGCCCTGCATTTGCAGTTTGCGTTGGCGATTTGGACGGGGATGGAAACGAGGATCTGTTTCTTAGCCAGAATTTTTTCGCCAACGCCCCGGACACGAGCCGCCACGACGCGGGCCGGGGATTGTTTTTGCGGGGTGACGGCGAAGGCGGGTTCACCTCGGTTTCAGGTGACGAAAGCGGACTCAAAATCTATGGTGAACAGCGTGGCGCCGCACTTTCTGATTATGACCACGATGGCAGAATCGACCTGGTCGTTACTCAAAACGGTGCAGAAACAAAATTGTTTCACAACGTCTCTGGCAAACCGGGATTACGGGTTCAATTGGCGGCCTCCATCGGAAACGAGCACGCCGTTGGCGCAGTCATTCGGGCGCAAATCGGCGGGATCCCCGGGCTAGCGCGAGAAGTAAAATGCGGAAGTGGCTATTGGTCTTCGGATTCGACGGTCCAGATTCTGAATGGAAGTGCTCCGATCACTGGGCTAACGGTGCGCTGGCCGGGAGGTGTGGTCAAAAACTATGAGGTTCCGCCCGGCGCCCGTGAAGTGCTCGTCACGATGGGTCAGCCACTGCGATTAATTCGATGAAGCACATATGCGCAAATTTCCCTTAATTCTTTGCGTATGCGTTTTCACGATTATGCGCGCCCACTCCGAACTGCGCGTTGATGGCTATTATGTCACACCTGGCGAAGAGATTCAGAGTTATCTGGACGCGGCGGCCACGAATAGTTCGCAAAAAAGGGTCGTCGTCCGGGCGGGCACTTACGCTCCCAGCAGCAAACGTCAGGCGCTCATTTGGCTTAATCGGCGCCATGAGGGAATACACCTTGAAGCCGAAGGTGCTGTTACTTTAACGGCGCAAAACCAGGCGCTGGCTGGCCAGTCAGCAACCAACACAGCCATCGTTAACCATGTCATTTACATCGGGCATGGAATTACGTCCAATACCGTCATCAAAGGTTTCCGCGTTACCGGTGCGAACGCCTTCTGTACGAAAGGCGCGACACGCCGATTCGAACCGGATGAGTCGGTTCCCAAAAACCTCTTCTTTTTCACCGATGGAGGGGCAATCAAAGTTTTCGGAAGAGCCAGCCCCATTCTTCTGGATTTATTGATTGAGGAAAACTTTTCATCGCCATGCGCTGGAGGGATCTCGGTTCAACAACAGAAACTAAATGATCAGCCGGTAATTATTCGCAACTGCATTTTCCAGGGCAATAAAGCGCAGGTCACGGGCGCGGCGGTTGATCTCCTTAGTGGAAGTGCAGCCACGATAGAAAACTGCCTGTTTCTCCATAACGCATCCAATCTTGGCGAAGATGTTGTTGCCAGGGTATCAAAAGAAAAACCGTTTACTAATTCAGGCGTGGTAACAGTCTTCGAGGGCTCTTCGCTCCTAATGAAAAACTGCACATTCACCGCTAATCGAAATGCGATCGACGATCGCGCGGGTAAAACGGTAATCGAAAACAGTATATTTTTTGATGACCATTTGGAATCAGGCTTGCAGGGGAATAGATACGAGCTTGAGTTGACTGCCGGAAGCCGATTAACCGGTTGCACGGTGAACGGAACCGTCCGCCATCGTTCTTTGAAAGACGAAATCACCGAGCAAGGCATGCGAGCTCCTGAGCCGAATTTTAACGAGACGTGGGTGCCCCGGAATCAACTGCTTGATTCAATTGGTTATCGGCCAACTCGCCGAAAATGAAACATCCTATTGGCTTGATCCATCGGTTTTCAGCTACGGTCTTTTTATTCATGGCGTCATCTCTGATCGCTTTGCAAGCGGCGTCGAATCCGACCGATAGATCCAGATTCACGATCGCAAAACTATCGGTTCCATCGGGAGGTAAAGCTGGTTTCACTTTGATGGATGGTTCGCAAACCGGGGTTCAGTTTACTAATCTGCTTCCTGCCAGCCGGTGGGTAACCAACATCAATCTGGTGAATGGGTCCGGAGTGGCCCTGGGAGACTTCGATGAGGACGGATTATGTGATATCTACCTTTGCAGTCTTGCTGGATCCAATGTTCTCTACAAAAACCTCGGAAACTGGACCTTCAAAGATGTCACGGCGGAGGCCGGAGTTGGTTGTGCCAACCAAACTTCCACCGGGGCGGTCTTCGCTGATCTCGACGGCGACGGACACCTCGATTTGCTCGTTACCTCGCTTGGCGGCCCCAACGCCTGCTTTATGAACGATGGGAAAGGTCATTTTACCGATCGAATTTCGGAGGCCGGTTTGGTTTCAAAATGGGGCAGCACCTCAATGGCGTTGGCCGATATCGATGGCAACGGCACGTTGGATCTATACGTTTGCAACTACGGGGCCACGTCTATTCTGCGCAGCGGAGGAACTGTGTCTTACGGTAAGAATTCCAAAGGTGAACCGGTGGTTCTCGGACGTAATTCCAAGCGGCTGAAGATCATCAATGGCGTCCTCATAGAGGCTGGCGAACCGGATATCCTCTATCTCAACGATGGGCACGCTCACTTCACTCCGGTGCAATGGTCGGACACTTTTATGGATGAATCGGGCGTTCCTGTCGCGGAAGCCCCCTGGGATCAAGGACTTTCTGTTATCATGCGGGATCTTAACAATGATGGGTTTCCGGATATTTACGTTTGTAACGACATGCTTTCTCCGGATCGAATCTGGTTAAATAACGGCAAGGGAAAGTTTCGGGCCGCCCCTGCTTTAACGATTCGAAAGGTTTGCTATTCATCAATGGGTGTCGATGTGGCTGACATTGATCGAGACGGCCACGATGACATCTTCGTTGCCGATATGTTAAGCCGGGATCATCAGAGACGAATGGTGCAGCAAAGCCTTGTAACCCTGCAACCGAACAGCACGGCGGATATTCAAGCGCGATTTCAGATCGGCCGGAACGTTTTATTGTGCGGAAGAGGGGATGGCACGTTTGCGGAAATCGGGAATTATTCGGGCATCGCGGCATCCGATTGGACTTGGACTTGCGCGTTTATGGACGTTGATCTCGACGGTTGGGAGGATCTGCTGGTCACAAATGGCTTCGAATACGATGCGAACAACACGGATGTGAGAGTTCAAATTGAAGGCATGAAAAACCTCAGCGTGAACGCCCGGCGGCAAACCATGCTATTGTTTCCACGTTTGGCGACTCCAAATTGTGCGTTCCACAACTTGCATGACCGTCGTTTCGAGGAAGTCGGCCAGAAATGGGGTTTCGATGCCAAGGATGTTTCCCACGGTATGGCTTTGGCCGATCTCGATAATGATGGGGACCTTGATTTGGTGGTCAATTGCATGAACTCCGGGGCATTGCTCTATCGTAATGAGACGAGCGCACCACGAATCGCTGTCCGTTTGGAAGGAGGCCAACGAAATACTCGAGGCATCGGCGCACGCATTACGGTCAGTGGCGGTCCGGTCATTCAATCTCAGGTGATGATCGCCGGCGGAAGGTATGTTTCCAGTGACGATCCTATGCGCGTTTTTGCGGCCGGGAGTTCCACGAATGTCTTAAGCGTGCTCGTTGATTGGCCGAGTGGAATTCGTAGCGAAATTACAAATCTTCCGGCGAATTCAATGTGTGTGATTCAGGAAAAAGGGACGACGAAGAGGGTACCCCTAACCGAGCACCAGTTTCTATTCTCCGCAGATCCTTCCGGCTTGAATTATCGACATGAAGCGGTTGAGTTCGACGATTTTTCCCGTCAACCATCGTTGCCTCGGAAGCTTAGTCAAATCGGGCCGGTAATCGTGGTGAAGGATCTTGATGGAGATGGATTCGAAGACCTTATTATCGGTGCAGGCAAAGGTGGACGCACAGCGGTGTTGATGAACCGAAATGGAAAATTCCAGGTCGCACAGCCAAAAATCTGGGAAGCAGCGGCTTCATCCGCTGACACGGCCATCGCTGCATTTAGAAAAACAGATCGTGTGACGACCATTATCCAGGCGCAGAGCAATTACGAAGAGGTTGGGGGTAGGTCAACAATTCATGTGATTGAGGTCGAGAATGGCCAATGGTATGAAGTGCAAACCCTCGAAATCCCCTTCGTGATGGTTGGTTCGATTACCTTGGGTGACGTGGACGGTGATGGAGATCTTGATTTGTTTCTTGGCGGCCGATGTATTCCCGGTGAATACCCGCGCGCGGCTTCAAGTTTTTTGTATCGAAATAACGGCGGGACTTTTGAACTCGATCGCGCGAGCTCGGATGGATTTCGCGACCTCGGACTCGTGACAGGAGCGATTTTTTCCGATTTAAATGGCGATGGTTATCCCGAATTAATCGTGAGTCTGGAGTGGGGCGCGATTCGAGTGTTTTCAAATAAAAAAGGCATTTTTGAGGATGCGACCGCAAGCTTCAACCTCGCCCGGGATCGAGGTCTCTGGAGTTTTGTGACGACGGCGGACCTGGACGGCGATGGCAAGCTCGATATTCTGGCGGGCAATTTCGGTCTGAACAGTCTTTATCATAGCCGGATGGCGAGCGAGGTTGCTCTTTTTCACGGCGACTTTAACGGTGATGGACACGAATCGATGGTCGAGGCTTATCGAGCCGGTCAGGGAGCGTTTCTGCCGTTTCGTGAATTGACAGCGAATGCCCGGTCACTTCCCTGGCTGAATACGCTCTTCTCTTCACATGCAAGTTTTGGTGCGACTACAGTAGAGAAAATGATCGCCGGCCGTACGAATGCCGCTGTTCTGACAGCGAACTGTTTCGAAACTTCTATGTTTCTCAATCGAGGCAATAGCTTCGAACGATACGCACTTTCTTCAGCGGCTCAGTATTCACCCGCAATGTCCGGGGTCGTTGCCGATTTTACTGGAGATGCTCGCGAGGATATTTTCCTGGCTCAAAACTTTTTTGCGGTTCGCCCTGAAGATGAACGGCTCGACAGCGGGCGCGGCTTGTTTCTTCGCGGGTCCGGGGCCGGCAAATTTGCGCCAAACACACTGACAAGTGGAATTGCCAGTTATGGCCAACAAGGGGCCGCGGTTTCACTGGACTTCGAAAACAACGGTCACACTGATCTCGTCGTCTCACAAAATTCCGGCTCGACGGACCTGTATCGCAATCAAGGAAGCGGAGAACGTATGCGCCTTCGCCTCCTCGGTCAGGTACCCAACCGGGACGCGATTGGAGCCACTGTCCGGGTTAGAAGAGGCGTCAGTTGGGGTGGGATTCAGGAAATACATTGCGCTTCAGGCCCGATCGGCCAAAGCAGTTTTGTGCAGTCTATTCCCACGACACCACCTGACTCGATCGTTCGAGTGGTTTGGCCAAGTGGGATCACAAATGATTATCCATTGCCTGCGAACGCGCATTCAATCGTTGTTGAGCAAGGTGCAGGGCTCACTATTGTAAAGTGAAAGTGGAATGTGGGTTTGCCATGTCGCACGCCAGCCAGGTGCTCAAGGCTTTGGCGGTGCCTCGGCGGATTTCGAGTCGCTGGATGTGATTTGCTGCAGGAGTTTATGTGCCTCAATAAAACGGGGCGCTTCTTCCAATGCCTTCAACGCCTCTCGTTTTGCTTCTGGCGCCTGGGGTGGCAGAAGTTGTGCGATTTGAAAATGGGCGCCTGCGGCATCGGGAGCGTTTAAGAGCAGTTCCGTGCGAAATGCCTGGATTGCTTCCTCCTTCTGTCCAGTTTCGCGGTAAGCTTTCGCAAGCAAGCCATAAGGCTCTTCTACAAGTGGGTTGATTGAGAGGGCGATATATCCCGCCTGGATCGCGCGCGACCAATTGGTTTGGCCGACCAATAGTTCCAGAAGACGCTGGGAGGCCCCGAGTGCTTCGCCATCAATCTGCAGCCATTTATCGAGAATCGCGATTTCCTGGTTGGTATCGCCCGTCCGACGCGTGGCTTCAGCCATGATTCCGTACGCGCTTCCAGCTCCGCGTTGTTGTGGCATTTTCTCGATGAGTGTTCCTGCGATATTTGTGCATGTGTCCCAGCGTTTGTCTTCGAGCGCGCGCGAAGCTTGCGACATCATGACCCAAAAGTTCGTTGAAATGGATTTAAGCAGTTCGGGGTCGGCGCTGCCGCTG